>JAZFYH010000106.1:0-6843 GCA_036443475.1 Gammaproteobacteria bacterium
AACAAGAAACTTCTTCAGATACTCAAAGTCTGCCGTGAATTTCTCAAGAGATTTAGACATCTTTATCGCATACACGCCCAATAATTCATGGTCCGGCCCTTCCAACAATCTGATATCTACTTGTCGATTTCCCAATTCAAAGTCTCGAATGATGAAGTGCGACTCCACAAATCTTGAAATTGCGGATGGCAGAGGTTCTGCGTATGGCTGAAAGCGGTCGCCGAATCTTTCCTGTATTACCTCATGGCCGCTGCACCAGGGGATGCCCTCCCAGCCGGTGACGTCTTCGGGCTGGGCATGCAGTGACATGCTCACCAGCAGCGTGGCCAGGAACAGGTAGGTCGTCAGTCGGGTCATCGTGATTCCTCCTGTGGGGTGATGGGCCCCACTGTTTAGGTATTTTTGTAGACACAATGTAGACACTCGCGGGAAAACGTTCGCACAGACCTTAGGGGAGCTTCAAACAAAAGTCTAGTGAAATCAGCAGGTTTAAAACAATTACAAAATTATTCAAACGTCGTAAAACAACTTTCTACGATTACGCCGTCTGTACGTCCCGTTGCGTCTCGATACACATTGGTAACTGCTGTTGTACGCGGAAACAGGTGAAAATGGATACGCGGATTCAGCTCCGCAAGGCAGACAACGTACACACGTTCAGGATGAACGGTTTCATCGATTGCCGTAATTGCTCGCTGCAACATGTTGCCAAGGCGAGACGCTGCGTCGTCGCTCAGTTCCACAATTGACTCGACCGCCGGTTTCGGCCTGTGAAATAAAAATAAAGTTTGATACCTGAAAAAATAGTTTGACACCGGGAAGTGTCTAAATAATAGATCGAAACGCTTACTTTTGGTCTGAAACCCATGTGCTCCAATGGTTACGGAAACCAATGCCAATGCTCACTGATGCATAGAGCCGAATATTAGGCAATATCCAGGGGGTATGCAGCCTTTATTGTTATTTTGTAGCGAGTAAATACGTGATTCCTGACTGTCCCCGACCATCAGACACCTCCCTGTCTTAAGTCTTCCCTTCCCCCCCGATTTAACCGAGATACACCAAAACTTTAGTTTCTGGAGTTAAAACCCTCAAGGGGGCGGTAAAACGCAGGAAAAAAACAGGCTTAACACAGGTCTTTCCTGTCACTAAATACATAATTACCCCCGCACGGAAGCACTGGATGGCATGGACGCCACTTGGCGGGGGCACACGATCGATGTAATGCAATTCGTTTGCGCCTTTTATGAAACCTAGTCAGCCATGAACCTTATGTGGTCATGGCTGCGCTTTATTGCCTAGTAGAAAAGAAATCGGTGCAATCGGTGCCACTACTAGTAAAAACAGGAGAACTATCTATTGCCTAGTAGAGAAGAAATCGGTGCAATCGGCCCCGCTACAAGTAAAAACAGGAGAACTATCTAATGTTGAAGCAGGCTGAATATATCTGGCTGGATGGCGCCGAGCCGTCCCAGCAATTACGTTCCAAGACCCGCGTGGTGAAAATCGGCGACAAAGTTTCGTTGCAAAGTTTTCCCGAGTGGGGATTCGATGGCTCGTCTACCAACCAGGCTGATGGCAGTAATTCAGACCTGGTCCTGAAACCTGTCTGCTTCGTAAATGATCCGATTCGCGGCAAGGGAAACTATCTTGTTCTTTGCGAAGTGTACACGCCAGAAGGAAAACCCCATTCAACAAACAAGCGGGCTGAATTACGTTCCATTTTGGACTTAGGCGCCGCTGCAGAAAATCCGTGGTTCGGTTTTGAACAGGAATACACGCTGTTAACCGATGAAGGACCGCTGGGCTGGCCAAAGAACGGTTACCCGGCACCACAGGGTCCGTATTATTGCGGCGTGGGTACGGGCCAGGTACATGGCCGTGATCTGGTTGAAAAACATGCACAGGCTTGTATTGATGCCGGCTTGATGTTTTACGGCACCAACGCCGAAGTAATGCCGGCACAATGGGAATTCCAGGTCGGTTATCGCGGCATTGAAGGCGAAAGCGCCGATCCCTTAACCGTGTCCGACCATCTCTGGATCGGGCGTTGGTTACTGCATCGTCTTTCCGAGGAATACGGTGTCGTACCCTCGTTCGACGTCAAACCGATGCATGGAGACTGGAACGGTGCGGGTGCGCACACAAATTTTTCCACCGACAGAATGCGTGATGCGACTACTGGCAGGACTGAATTGAACAAAGTCGTTAAACGCCTTGAAGCGAGACACGATCTTCATGTTTTGAATTATGGTCACGGCCTGGAAACACGCCTGACGGGTGCACACGAGACCTGTTCGATTAGTGAATTCAGGGCCGGTGTCTCTGATCGCGGCGCATCAATTCGCATTCCGTTGCATGTCGAAGAAGCCGGTTGCGGTTATCTGGAAGACCGCAGACCGGGTGCAAATTGTGATCCATATGTTGTTTCGCGTTTATTGCTCGAAGCCGTTTACCTAAGCGATGCCGCAAACGAAGACGAATTCCGCATAGTCAGTTAAACAGACGGGAAGCGGCGGCTTCCCTGTTTGTTCGAATTTTCAGGGAGATTGATCAATGAACGGTAGCAGCACAGCTTGGATGCTCATGTCCATCGCACTTGTTCTACTCATGACGCCCGGCCTTGCATTTTTTTACGGTGGCCTGGTACATGAGAAACAGGTGCTGAATACCATCAAGATGAGTTTCATCGCCCTGGGCGTCATTGCCCTGGAATGGGCAATTGTCGGCTACAGCTTGGCTTTTGCACCAGGGTCGTCGCTGATCGGGGATTTCAGTTTCGTGGGTTTACGAAACGTTACCGCCGAACCTAATGCGATGTATTCAGATGAAATACCGCATTTGGTATTCATGGCATTTCAAATGATGTTCGCGATCATTACGCCGGCGTTGATTTCCGGCGCGATCGTCGGGCGCATGAAGTTTCGTGCGTACATCCTGTTTATCCTGGCCTGGACGTTACTTGTTTATAACCCCATCGCTCACTGGGTGTGGGGGCCGGGTGGTTGGATCGGCGAACTGGGTGCACTGGATTTCGCGGGTGGCACGGTTGTCCACATCAGCGCCGGATGCTCAGCACTGGTTGCGGCCTTGATGCTTGGCCCGCGGCGTCAACAAGGCTCAGAGTTTTCAGTGAACAATCCACACAACGTTCCCTTTGTTGTCTTGGGCGCTTCCCTATTGTGGTTCGGCTGGTTCGGTTTCAATGCCGGCTCCGCCCTGGCGGCGGACGGTGTTGCTGCCCTTGCCGTGGTAACCACCATGTTGGCCGCGGCGGCCGCGGTGGTTACCTGGGTGCTGGGTGAAATGTTCCGTTCCGGCAAGCCAACGGCAACCGGAGCATCCATTGCAGCCGTGGTGGGGTTGGTCGCGATTACGCCGGCGGCGGGATTTGTAACCCCGATGTCGGCTATTGCCATTGGCGCTGTAGCCAGTTTGGTGAGTTTTGTTGCGATCGACTTGATCCGCCGGACCGGCCTGGATGACACCCTGGACGTTTTTGCCTGCCATGGTCTGGGCGGCATGGTCGGCTGCATTCTGACCGGAGTATTCGCTACCACTAACGTTAATCCCGGCGGTGCCGATGGGTTGCTGTATGGCAATGCCGGTTTGTTATTGCCGCAATTGATCAGCGTCGCCGCGGCGGGTACTTACGCGGCAATAATGACTTACCTGATTTTGTTTCCGATTAAACAACTGATGGGCATCCGTGCCGGATATGAAGCTGAAGAATTCGGTATCGATATGACCGAACATGATGAATACGCCTATGTGCGTGATTCGATCAATCACTCACGCTAGGGAGACCAAATCATGACGAAAGATAACAACCGACTACGGGAACGCGCGCTGTTCGACTCATTAAAGGATCGCAAGTCCGGCAAGGTTTGGCCGCACCATTTGCTGCAGGCAATCGACCACGCCGGCCTTGAACAACACGATCCAAGGCTGCAGGAAGTATTTACCCGTCTTGAGGCATTAAGGGAGCAATCCCAGGGTGTGCCGCAGGAGCTTGGATTCGAAGAATTTCGCAGCATTATCAGTCTAAGTGTTTTGTTGCTGGAACGCGCTTTTAAGCAGGAGCTGGTCATTCCTGATTTCCAGGAATTTAAAAAGGACGTTACACAGATATTTGCGCAGGCAAAACATAATGCAGACGGCGAAGTAGCCAACTACATACCGCAACTCGGGCGCGTTAATCCGGAGTTGTTTGGCGTTGCGGTATGCACCATTGACGGTCAACGGTTTAAGATTGGTGACGCGGATACTTCGTTTTGCGTTCAGTCTTCCACCAAACCAATGAAGTACTGCCTGGCACTGGAGGAGCACGGTGAAGAACGTGTACACGCCCATATTGGTTGTGAACCCAGCGGCCTTTCTTTTAATGAACTGACTTTGAATGACAAGGGCCTGCCGCATAATCCGATGATTAATGCCGGTGCGATCATGAGTTGTTCATTGATCAAGTCGAATCTCACCATGGCTGACCGTTTTGACTACGTGCTCGACAAATGGCAGGCCATGATGGGCGGTGTGCGACCAGGGTTCAGTAATCCCACGTACTTATCGGAACGCTTGACGGCAGATCGCAATTTCGCGCTCGGTTACTCCATGCGCGAAAATCGTGCGTTCCCCGAAAATTGCAATCTGATTGAAACACTGGAGTTTTATTTTCAGTGTTGCTCGCTGGAAGTTACCGCAAACAACATGGCAGTACTCGCGGCAACGCTTGCCAACGGCGGTGTCTGTCCGACCACGGGAGTACGGGTTCTACAAGCCCAGACAGTACAAAAGTGTTTATCGTTTATGTATTCCTGCGGCATGTACGATTTTTCCGGCGAATGGGCGTTTCGCATCGGTTTACCGGCAAAGAGCGGCGTTTCCGGCGTCATCATGACTGTCATTCCGAATGTCATGGGCATCGTCAGCTGGTCGCCAAAACTGGATAAAAACGGTAACAGCGTGCGTGGCATCGAATTTTGCCGACAGCTTGTTAATACCTTTAACTTTCATAATTACGACAATATCGTCGGCGGGCTGCACGGCAAGAAAGATCCGCGTGTTGACGCAAACGCGGTGCGACGCAACCTGGGAGTGGATTTGTGTTGGGCGGCCAGCGAAGGTGATCTTGCCGGCATCAAGCGTTTATTGATTAGCGGCGCATCACTTGATGACGCCGATTACGACGGCCGCACGGCGCTCCACCTCGCCGCCGCCGAAGGACAACTTGAGGTGGTCCGTTATTTTCTTGACCACGGCATAAAAGTATCGCCGAAAGACCGTTGGGGCAATACGCCATTTGATGATGCTGTGCGGGCCGGTCACAAGAAGGTTGCGAACCTGCTGCAAACAAGATTAGAAAAACAGGCTGGCCGGGAAATTAAGCAAGTTTCATAAGTTGTCAAACTATGCACGTATTATTACGAAATCTAGTTATCGTAAGTAGCTGATTTATAATGGTGCAAGGTGTCATACTTTATTATAAAAAACACGGCCACAACACCAGATAGCCCGGTAACGCGCATTCCATTGAATGCAACAACGTGAAATCATTGTCTTCGTAGACGCAATTTTCCATTAAATCTATTTCCCCGTAATGCGTACGATGTCGTTCATTATCGTGGCAGAATCGCCTTTCAGATAATCGGCCTTGGAACCAACCCAGTGCAGACATTTTCACATCGCGCGGTCTGGAGTATTGCCGCGCCCATGATTCTATCCAACCTTTCAATACCGCTGCTGGGCATGGTCGACTCCGGTGTCGCCGGACACTTGCCGGGCCCGGTCTACCTGGGCGCTGTTGCCGTGGGCGCTACTATTTTCAATTTCCTGTTTATGGGGTTGAATTTCCTGCGCATGGGGACCACTGGCATCACGGCGCAGGCATTTGGTGCCGGAAAACAGGATGTACTGCGTGAAGCCCTGGGGCGAAGTATTCTGATCGCACTCGCTCTCGCGACGGCACTGATCGTGTTGCAAGTGCCTTTACGCGAGATTTTTCTTTATTTCGTTGCCCCCGCCGAGGAAGTGAAATCCTTTACCCGTACATATTTTGAAATACGCATTTGGAGTGCGCCCGCCGTACTGGTGAACTTTGCCATGCTTGGTTGGTTCCTGGGTCTACAGAATGCACGTGTACCACTGGTGCTTTTGCTTACTATTAACATCACAAATATGGCGCTTGACCTGCTGTTCGTGGTCGGACTGGGTTACCACGTGGATGGCATTGCTGCCGCATCTGTTATTGCAGAATTTACTGGCCTCGTTGTTGGCCTGTTTTTTGTTTCGCGTGAACTCAAAAACCATCCTGGCCGATTTTCATTGCATGCTCTGGTAAATCGCCAACAGTTGATACACACCATACACATTAACGGCAATATTCTGGTGCGCACGTTGTGCCTGATGTTCTCTTTCGCATTTTTTACGGCCATGAGTGCACGCCAGGGCGAACTGATACTGGCCGCAAACGCGTTGCTGCTCAACCTGCAATTTTTCATGGCTTACGGACTGGACGGTTTTGCGCACGCGGCCGAGGCGTTGGTTGGTCGCGCACTGGGAATGCAAAAACGAGCATCATTTGAACTGGCGATCAGACGTTGTCTGCAATGGTCATTGCTGGTTGCGCTGTTGTTCAGTGTGATTTACGCGTTACTCGGTAACGGCATCATTGCCTTGCTCACGGACATAAAAAGTGTTCGCACTACCGCGGCGGTTTTCCTGCCGTGGATGATTCTCTCGCCGTGGATTTCAGTTTGGCCGTTTCTTTACGACGGTGTGCTTATCGGCGCAACTTGGGTTAGGGAAATGCGCAATAGCATGCTGTTTTCGACGTTTCTGATTTAT
>JAZFYH010000107.1:0-16896 GCA_036443475.1 Gammaproteobacteria bacterium
GATATGGTGTTATCGAGAATGCGTTTCAGCATGCCGGCCAGCATTGCTGGTGTAACGGGTGCTTTACCGACATTGAGATTGTCGCGATTTAACGCGGCAGAAAAATCGCCCATCACCCAATTGGCTACCAGTTTCGCGTCGCCACCTGTTTCTTTAACCGTGGATTCGAAATACGCCGCCAGTTCGCGCGACACAGTTAGTACACTGGCATCGTAAGCGGATAATTCGAACTCCGACATGAAACGATCGCGTTTCGTATCCGGCAATTCTGGCAGTTCTTTCCGCATGGCATCGACGACATCTGCACCTATTTCCATAGGCAACAGGTCCGGGTCCGGGAAGTAACGATAATCGTTGGCTTCTTCCTTGGCGCGCATTGCGCGCGTTTCATTTTTGTTCATATCGTACAGGCGGGTTTCCTGCACGACTGCACCGCCACTTTCCAGCACGTCCGTCTGCCGTTCGATTTCGTGGTTAATAGCCTTCTCGACAAAACGGAATGAGTTCAGGTTCTTGGTTTCCGTTCGCGTACCAAAGTTCTCACTGCCTTTTGGGCGCAGCGAGACGTTGGCATCACAACGGAACGAACCTTCCTGCATATTGCCGTCACAAATTTCCAGATAACGGACAAGTGTATGTATTTTCTTCATGTAGACCACTGCTTCTTTAGCGGAACGCAGGTCCGGCTCGGAAACAATTTCCAGTAAGGGCGTGCCTGCGCGATTGAGATCCACCCCGGTTTTGTCGAGGAAATCTTCGTGCAGGGATTTACCCGCGTCCTCTTCCAGGTGCGCGCGCGTGATGCCAATGATTTTTTCTTCACCGCTGTCAAGCAATATGGATAGTCGGCCATTCTTTACAACGGGCAGTTCGTATTGACTGATCTGGTAACCCTTGGGCAGGTCGGGGTAGAAATAATTCTTGCGCGCGAACACGGACCGATCCGCTACCTCGGCATCAATGGCCAGACCGAACTTCACGGCCATGCGTACCGCCTCACTGTTCAACACGGGCAACACGCCGGGATAACCCAGATCAATGGCACAGGCCTGTGTGTTCGGCATGGCACCGTAGGCAGTGGGCGCACCCGAGAAAATCTTGCTGCGGGTTGCTAACTGGGCGTGAATTTCCAGACCTATGACGACTTCCCAATCCATATTTACGCTCTTCTTGATAAAGGGCCGTTTAACGGGTAGCAAACCACTGCAGGTTATTGCCAGTCCGGTGGAACCTGGCGGTGCCAGTCGGTATTCAGCTGGTACTGGTGTGCGATATTCAACATGCGTGCTTCGTCAAAGTACGGCGCAATGATCTGCAACCCCACAGGCAGGTTGTTCACCTTCCCCATGGGCACTGACATACCCGGCAAACCAGCGAGATTTACGCCAATGGTATAAATATCGTTCAAATACATAGTGATCGGATCGTTGGTTTTCTCGCCCAACCTGAACGCCGGTGTCGGCGTGGTTGGCCCCATGATCACATCGACCTTTTCAAAAGCTGCCTTGAAATCTGCGGCGATCAACTGGCGAGTCTTCTGCGCCTTCAGATAATACGCGTCGTAGTATCCGGCGGACAACACGTAGGTGCCGATCATGATGCGCCGCTTGACTTCGTCACCGAAACCCTCGCCGCGGGAACGCATGTAAAGATCGAGCAAATCCTTCGGATCTTCACAACGATAGCCGAACCGTACACCGTCAAAACGGGAAAGGTTGGACGAGCATTCCGCCGGGGCAACCACGTAATACGTCGGCACGGACAAGCCCAGATTCGACAAATGAATGTCAATGATTTCCGCGCCCAGTGATTTATACACATCAAGCGCTGTATGCACGGCGTCTGCCACACCGCTGTCCAGGCCGTCATCAAAAAATTCCTGCGGCAAACCGATCTTCAGGCCTTTTACTGAGTTGTTTAATGACACCGTGTAATCCGGTACCGGTTTATCTACACAGGTTGAATCGCGTTCATCAAACCCGCTCATAACTTGCAGCAGTAATGCAGCGTCTTCGGCCGAGCGAGTCAACGTACCACCCTGATCCAGGCTGGACGCAAACGCGATCATGCCGTAACGCGACACACGCCCGTAAGTCGGCTTCACACCGGTAACGCCGGTCAACGCTGCGGGCTGGCGAATCGATCCGCCGGTGTCGGTTCCGGTCGCAGCCGGGGCAATACCTGCTGCTACGGCCGCAGCTGATCCACCACTGGAACCGCCTGGCACGGTTGAGGTATCCCATGGGTTTTTTACCGGACCGTAGAAACTGGTTTCGCTGGATGACCCCATTGCGAATTCGTCCATGTTGGTCTTACCAAGCATGACGCAACCGGCAGCATTGAATTTTTCTACCAGCGTAGCATCGTAGGGGGAAATAAAGTTATCCAGCATTTTCGAACCGCAGGTAGTTTTTACACCCTTGGTACAGAAAATATCCTTTTGTGCAAGTGGAATACCGGTTAATGCGTTTGCGTTACCGTTCTTGAGTACTTTCTCCGCGTTACGCGCTTGTTCCAATGCACGGTCATGGCAAACTGTAACAAACGCGTTTAGTTTTTCTTGCGCAGTATCGATACGTGCAAGAAAATGCCGTGTGAGTTCCTCGCTTGAATACTCGCCGTTGCGAAGTCCTGCTGATAGTTCAGCAATGGATTGCGTATGCATAAAAAACTTTCCCTAGGTATTTAATTATTACTCAAGCACGCGTGGCACGAGATAAAGTCCTGCTTCGACCTGTGGTGCATTTTCCTGAAACGTGTCACGTTCATTACTCTCCGTGACTTCATCGGCACGTAAACGCTGCGCCATATTGAGCGGATGCGCCATGGGTTCGACGTCATTGGTATCAGTCGCTTCAAGTTGTGCGACAAAATCAATGATGTCGGAAAGATTGCGCGTATATAGCTCGATGTTGTCTTCATCGATTGCCAACCTGGCCAGCGTGGCAATGGATTTGACCTGTTCCGCAGTCAGGGACATGGGACCCTCCAAGGCGAAAAATACGAAGAAAATGCGGAAGTTATCACAGTTACGCGCTTGCCCAAAGCCCCACCCGTTGCTAGAGTACCCAGCCTGTTTGACCTGTACGGAAGCCTTGCCGGATGTTCAAGCTTGTTTGGGGTATCTTTTCGCACGATGTCTCTATTGACCTCGGCACGGCGAACACGCTGGTCTATGTGCGTGGCCGCGGCATCGTCTTGAACGAACCTTCCGTGGTTGCCATTCGCGATGAACCCGGTCGCGGTAAGCAAATTGAAGCCATCGGTGTTGAAGCCAAGCGCATGTTGGGCCGAACGCCCGGCAACATCACCGCGATTCGACCGCTGAAAGACGGTGTGATTGCCGACTTCACCGTTACCGAGTACATGCTCAAGCATTTCATTCGCAAGGCACAAGGTAGTCGCTACTTTCCTCGCAGTCCACGTGTACTGATTTCCGTCCCCTACGGTTCTACCGAAGTGGAACGGCGTGCGATTCGTGAATCGGCCGCGGCAGCGGGTGCAAGAAAAGTGCACTTGATTGCCGAGCCCATGGCTGCGGCAATTGGCGCCGGCTTGCCCGTTGATGAACCACACGGTTCTATGGTGCTGGATATTGGCGGTGGCACGTCGGAAGTCGCTGTCATTTCACTTGGCGGCATTGTGTATGCTTCGTCGGTGCGCATCGGTGGTGACCGGTTCGATGAAGCCATTATAAATTATGTGCGCCGTAACTACGGCACCTTGATCGGTGACGCGACTGCGGAACGCGTGACACATACAATTGGGTCCGCCTACCCCGGTCAGGAAGTAAAAGAAATGGAGGTCAAGGGTCGCAACTTGTCGGAAGGCATTCCACGCAGTTTTGTGCTTAACAGCAATGAAATTCTTGAAGCCTTGCAGGAACCTCTATCCGGAATTATTGGCTCGGTCAAGACTGCGCTGGAACAGACTCCGCCGGAACTGGGTGCCGACGTGGCCGAGCGCGGCATTGTATTAACCGGCGGTGGCGCACTACTGCGTGACATCGACCGTCTGCTGATGGAGGAAACCGGTTTACCCGTCATCATTGCCGACGATCCGTTGACCAGTGTTGCCCGTGGCGCAGGTCGTGCCCTTGAAATTCTGGACGAAACCGGGGGTAGCTACTTCCTGCTCGAGTAGGAATGGAACCGGGGCAAGTTTTTTCGAGCTTAGATAGAAATAAAACCGGGGCAAGTGATTTCCTGCTTGAGTAAATGTCCCGCCGCAGGTCGTGTTACCCTGCACAGCGGGTTGACAGCACGCCAGAGGTCGGCAGCACTTGGCAGCTTTTCGCAGTACCATTGCAAACCGCCTATTCCTGCGGGCACCGTCGGTTGCCGCAAAATCGGTGTTGCTGGTCACTGCGGCTATCGTACTGATGGTACTTGATCGTCAGGGTAGTCATCTTGATCGCCTGCGTGAAACCTTATCCGTGTTGGTTTACCCAGTGCAGGCCGCTGTCGACATTCCCTATCAAATCGGATCGTGGCTCGGCGACAATCTTGCGACGCGCCGCCAATTAGTAGATGAAAATCGGCAACTAAAACGCGAGCAACTTAAAACACTCGCCACGTTGCAGCGCATGGCAACACTGGAAAGCGAAAACGCGCGTTTACGTGAACTGCTTGAATCTTCTCGAAACCTGCAAAGTAGAATTTTGGTTGGCGAGTTGCTTAGTGTTGATTTAGATCCCTTCCGACACACAGTTGTCGTTAACAAGGGGACCCGTGACGGCATTCGAAACGGACAACCGATCATCGATGCCTACGGAGTTGTCGGGCAAGTTAACCACGCTGGTCTGTTTACGTCACAGGCTATCTTGGTTTCCGATCCCAACCACGCCATCCCTGTTGAAGTAAACCGCAATGGTTTGCGCACCATAGCATTGGGAACCGGCAACATTGACCGGCTTGAACTGCCTTATGTCCCCAACAGCGCGGATATCCAGGAAGGTGACCTGTTGGTGACATCAGGTCTTGGTATGCGGTTTCCACGTGGCTACCCTGTTGGGGTCGTCACACAAATCAAGCGTGACCCAGGCCAGGCATTTGCCAGCATTCGCGCAACACCCTCAGCAGCCTTGTCACGCAGCCGCGAAGTTTTGCTTCTTTTAACAGACGATGTACGCGAGCTGGTAAATAAGGAAGAAACACCATGACTGAGCACCCAAATGCAGCCTGGGTCATTGTTGTTACGGTGTTCGTCGCGCTGGTATTGACCATTGTCCCACTTCCGCAATCGCTGGAAGGATTCCGTCCCGCCTGGGTAGCGTTGACAGTTATCTACTGGAGCATGGCGTTGCCACAGCGGGTCAGTGTAGGCGTGAGTTGGACTCTTGGGTTATTGCTAGATGTCATGATGGGCACGTTGCTCGGACAGCACGCGTTGGCGATGACGCTGCTTACCTTGGTCACTCAGAAATTCCATTTGCAGATTCGCGTTTTTCCTTGGCACCAGCAAATGTTCATTGTCGGACTGTTACTGGGAGTGTATGAATTCGCATTATTTTGGGTAGACGGTATCAGCGGTGAGGGTAAACCCAAGCAATTGTATGTTACCGCGCTGATTGCCGGTGCATTGCTATGGCCGTGGACATTGGCTTTGTTGCGCGTGCTGCGCCGCCAGTACCATGTAACCTGACACATTATATATATTGCTTGAAACTCCGATGGTCATACGTGTTCGCATAAAAGATGATTGGCAGGAACAACGGTTGTTTTTCAGCCGCACGCTGATTTGCGCCCTAGGCGTTGCTCTGATGCTGAGTGCGGTACTGGCCCAGCTTTACAACCTCCAGGTCTCAAATCACAACATCTATTCAACCCTCTCCGATGGCAATCGACTACGCCTGGAATCCGTGACGCCTACGCGTGGTTTGGTATATGACCGCAACGGCAAACTGCTCGCCGAAAACGTGTCCAATTACCAGCTTGAAGTTATTCCCGAACAGGTAGAAGACCTGGAAAGCACGGTAGAACGCCTTGCCGGTTTGATTGATATTCATCCGGCCGACCGTGAACGTTTTGTGGCACAACTGAAACGCCAGCGACGGTTTGAACCCGTGACTTTGCGCTTCCAGCTTAGTGACGAGGAAGTGGCCCGTTTTTCGATCAACCGGCATGAATTCCCGGGCGTTGATATCCGTGCACGCTTGACTCGCCGCTATCCGTTCGGGGAAGAAATGTTTCACGTTGTGGGTTACCTGGGTGCTATTACCGAAGAGGAATTGCGCGACGTCAACACCGCCAGGTACAGCGGAACATCACAAGTTGGAAAAACCGGAATCGAACGTGCGTTCGAACAACTCATGCATGGTGAGGCCGGTTACCAACAAGTGGAGAGCAACGCGCAAGGTCGTGCTTTGCGCGTCATTAATCGCACCGCACCCCAACGTGGAGAGGATATTTACCTGACTATAGACGCGCAATTGCAACGTGTCGCACACGAAGCACTGGGTGATTTCAAGGGCGCGATTGTCGCTATAGATCCGAACAACGGTGAGATACTGGCGTTGGTCAGCAAACCGGCGTTTGATCCGAACCCATTCGTACAAGGCCTTGATGCAGCCAGTTTCAAATCATTGAGCGAGGACCAGCGTCAACCACTGTTCAATCGCGCCATACGTGGCACCTACCCGCCTGGGTCAACAATGAAACCTTTCCTTGCACTGGCAGGACTTGAAAACGGTCTGGAATATGAGAATCGGCATACAATATGCCCAGGTTATTTTCGGCTTGAGGGCCACTCTCGCCCCTACCGCGACTGGAAACGTGAAGGACACGGATATACCGAGCTGCGCAAGGCTTTGCGTGAATCCTGTGACGTGTATTTTTACGAGCTTGCCGTCGAACTCGGTATAGACCGGATTCACGAGTTCCTATCCAAATTCGGGTTCGGCAAACCAACCGGAATTGATATCAGCGGTGAAAGCAATGGTTTGTTGCCGTCGCGTGATTGGAAAAAGCGTGCCCGGCGTATGCCCTGGTTTCCCGGTGACACTGTCAACATCGGTGTTGGCCAGGGATTTATGCTGACAACGCCATTGCAGCTTGCCCAGGCCACTGCCATTCTTGCAAATCGCGGAATCGTTTATCGGCCACACTTGGTCAGTTCACGTCGTGGTGCAACCATGACAGAACCCATTAGCGCTGACCCGCAATCTGTAAGTCAAGTCTCGCTCAGGCAACAGCGGTATTGGCAACGAATAGCTGTTGCGATGGAAGATGTACTGCACTCGCCACTGGGCACTGCACACACTACTGGACAAAACCTGGCCTACCGGGGGGCGGGCAAAACGGGTACGGCACAAGTATTCACTCTTGCCGAGGACGAAGAATACGAGACGGATGAAATCGAGGTCGCGCGCCGTGATCACAGTTTATTTATTACATATGCACCAACTGATGCTCCGCGCATCGCACTGGCGATAATAGTTGAAAACGCTGGTGGTGGCGGCAAAGTCGCCGCACCCATTGCACGCCGGATTATGGACGAGTGGATTTTACGGGAACCTGCAACATGATAGGCGCCGAAACCCTTCGTGTTTCTGATTCGTCCTCGCTGTTCACGCGGGTCGCGCGCAGTCTAAATCTCGATGGCCCCTTGCTGCTTGGACTAATTGCGCTGGCAAGTATCGGCATGATTGTTCTTTACAGCGCGGGTGGAGAAAGCTTTGCATTACTCACACGCCAAGCAATAAGACTGGCTGTTGCGTTCACTGTTCTGATTATTTTTGCACAGCTTACACCGCACATGTTACGCCTGTGGACGCCGTGGATATTTATCGGCGGCATAATCTTATTGATCGCGGTGTTATACGGTGGTGACGTCGGCAGAGGCGCGCAACGTTGGCTGGATCTGGGATTTATTCGTTTCCAACCTGCGGAAATCATGAAGCTTGCAGTGCCCATGATGATTGCCTGGTATCTGCACGACAAACCCTTGCCACCGTCTTTTCTCCAGGTATTGGTAGTTGGTATGTTGGTCGCTTTTCCAGTTGCGCTGATCGCAAAGCAACCGGATTTGGGTACGGCGGTATTAATTGCCAGCGCAGGCGCGTTTGCGGTCTTCCTGGCCGGCATTCGTTGGCGCATTATCCTGCTTATTTTTGCCGCCGCTGTGCCCGCGCTGATCATATTCTGGAAATATTACATGCGCGATTACCAACGCCAGCGTGTACTGACCTTCTTCAATCCGGAAAGCGATCCACTAAACAGCGGTTACCACATCATCCAGTCAAAAATCGCAATCGGTTCGGGTGGGTTATTCGGTAAAGGCTGGGCTAATGGCACGCAATCGCAATTGGATTTCCTGCCAGAACGCTCCACGGATTTCATTTTTGCCGTGTTAGGTGAGGAATTTGGTCTGCTGGGGGCGATGGTGGTATTGCTCGTGTACGCATTTATTATTGCACGTGGGCTTTACATTTCCAGCCAGGCTGAAAAAACTTTTGGTCGCCTCTTAGCTGGCAGTCTTATCCTGACCTTTTTCGTTTACCTGTTTGTTAACGTCGGAATGGTAAGCGGTTTGGTGCCCGTTGTTGGTATACCGCTACCACTAATCAGTTACGGTGGCACATCCATGGTGACCCTGATGGCTGGATTCGGTATTCTCATGAGCATTCACTCCAATCGTAAACTGATGGCACGTCAACGACCTCTATGACTGCCGCACACTGACGGAGTGTGATAAATCTCTATGTGCAGTTGCATATCGATGGAGTGTTATAAACCATTATGAGTACGCGCTACATCGCCGCGACCACCCTTCTCTTATTCTGCCTTGCAGCCTCTTTTCAGACACCGTCCGCAGAGCCGGTAACCGGCAGTTACCTTGAGCACCCTGCATTTCCGGATTTTGCACGGCGTATGAAATCTCGGCACGGGTTCGGTGACGCCGAAATGAAACAGCTGTTTGCCGACGTCACACGACAACAGTCCATTATCGATGCCATCAGCCGACCCGCTGAAACCAAGCCTTGGCACGAATACCGGAAGATTTTCATGACCGAGGAACGAATCAAGGGCGGGGCGGATTTCTGGAAACTACATAAGGAAACGCTGGATCAAGCCGCAACAACTTTCAACGTTGACCCGGAAATGATTGTTGCCATCATCGGTGTGGAAACGTTTTACGGACGAATTACCGGCAACTATCCGGTGATTACCGCCTTGGCAACACTGGGTTTTGATTATGCGCCACGCCGCAGATTTTTCCTGGGTGAACTGGAACAGTTCCTGGTGCTCACACGGGAGGAATCCTTTGACCCGAAAAACATCCTTGGGTCTTACGCCGGCGCTATGGGGGCTAGCCAGTTCATCGCTTCCAGTTATCGCCAATACGCGGTGGATTTTGACTTCGACAATCAGCGCAACTTGTGGCAATCGTGGCCAGACATCATTGGTAGCGTTGCCAATTACTTTAAGCAGGCGGGTTGGAAAAAAGGGGGACTGATCGCCATACCTGCCGTAGGTAAAGAGAAAGAAAACCAGTCGGGGATAGTTCGCAAGGGAAAAACTGCAGAATTTCGTGCCGCAGGCTTCGTGTTCAGTGAAGGAATTGCTGATGAGCGCGATGTCATGCTCATCTCTCTTGAGCAACCGGAAGAATATGAGTACTGGGTTGCTATGCACAACTACTCGGTAATCATGAAATACAACCGCAGCCCTCTTTACGCCATGGCTGCCTACCAATTAAGCCAGGCGATATTGAACGCAAGGGCCGATCATGCAAGGTAAGCTGCTGGGTATTACAAGTTGCCTGGTGTTATTGCTGACAGGGTGTGCGTCGTTCACGGACAAGGTGCCACAGCGCCAGGTAGCCGGGCCAGCATCGCAACAATGTGGCGGTCCACGCACTGAATTTGGCAACCCGCCTACCTACGTTGTCTTCGGAAAGCGTTACAAGGTATTGAAGAATGCTGCAGGCTACAAGAAGCGCGGCATCGCATCCTGGTATGGCCAGAAATTCCATGGCCGGCATACTTCCAACGGCGAAGTATTCAACATGTATGCGCTCAGTGCAGCGCACAAGACGCTACCCCTGCCGACCTGCGTGAAAGTCACGAATATCAAGAACGGGCACAGCATTTTCGTGCACGTTAACGACCGGGGCCCATTCAAGGACAACCGCCTTGTGGATCTTTCCTACGCCGCAGCACGAGAACTGGGTGTCATAAAAGAGGGCACGGCGTTTGTTGAAATTCAAACGGTGCCGCCACGCAACATTGCGCCAGGTACGGTTGCGAGTTCTTCGTCATCGTCCAGCGGTGTCGGTGTATACATACAAGTAGGAGCTTTTTCGCAGAACAACAACGCGAAACGCCTGGTCAACAGACTGCAGCGAGCCGGCTTGCCTTTCCTGATCGTGGTTTCTGAAAATGGCCTGTTTAAGGTCAGGTTGGGACCAATTCCCGATGTCAGGCTGGCCGACAGAATTACTGCGAAACTGGCCAAACTTGGAATAGATGGATTCAATATCGTGCTGCAGTAACACCCTGTGGCATGTAGAATGCCCGGGTTTACACACACGGACACTATATTTCGCCATGATGACACGGAGTTCGCGCTACCTGTTTCCAGCCATTATTTCATTCATTCTTGCCGGTAGTTTACAGGCTGCCACGCCACTGCCCTCGCCGCCATCTGTTCCTGGCAGTAGTTACCTGCTAATGGACGCCAACAGCGGGCGAATCCTCGCGGCGGAAAATGAAAACGAATTAGCAGAGCCCGCGAGCATTACCAAGATCATGACTACTTACGTCGTGGTCAAAACGCTGCGTGCTGGTCAGATCAATCTCGATGACCAGGTCTTGATCAGCGAAAAAGCGTGGCGTGCGGAAGGGTCGCGCATGTTCATCGAAGTCAACAAGCTTGTTTCGGTCAGCGATTTACTTAAGGGTGTTATTGTGCAATCCGGTAACGATGCAAGCATTGCGTTGGCAGAACACATCGCCGGGTCAGAAGAAAGTTTCGCGGAACTGATGAATCATTACGCAATAGAACTCGGAATGCTAAATTCACATTTCGTCAACAGCACGGGATTGCCACACCCGGACCACAGGGTCAGTGCGGTGGACGTCGCCAGACTGACTCGCGCTTTGGTCCAGGAATTTCCTGACGAGTATCAGGGTTTTGCGGAGAAGGAATTTACGTTCAACAATATTAGACAAAATAACCGCAACGACTTGTTGTTTCGCGACGACCGGGTGGATGGCGTCAAGACCGGCCACACCGATTCGGCGGGCTACTGCCTGGTAGCTTCTGCGGTGGATGGCGAACAGCGTATGATTTCGGTGGTCATGGGCACAACCAGTGAACGCGCGCGCGCTGACGCCAGCATGAACCTGCTCAATTATGGCTTTCGATATTTTGAATCACACCGTCTGTACCGTGCCGGCGACGCGTTGACGCAAGCAAGAATATGGTTGGGTGAACAACCGGAAATGGATCTCGGCCTGCAACAAGACCTGCACATCAGCATTCCTCGCGGCAGCTACGAGGACTTAGAAGCATTTATGGATCTGAATCCGAAACTTACCGCACCGATCAACGAAACTCAGCAGGTCGGGGTGGTTCGCATTACGCTGGACGGTAAACAGGTTGCTACGGCACCCCTTTACCCGTTGGCATCGGTTGCCGAAGGCAGTTTCTTTCAAAAGTTGTCTGATCACATTCGTTTGCTGTTCGAGTAATACCGCGTGGCTCAATCCCTGCCTACAGCATGGTTAAACGGTGAATTTCTTGCTCTCGAGGACTGCCGTATTTCCCCGTTGGACCGAGGCTTCCTGTTCGCCGACGGCGTGTACGAATTGATTCCCGCGTACAACGGCAAACTATTCCGGCTTGAACAACACCTGGACCGCCTGGACTACAGCCTTGGGGAAATTGTCATGCAGAATCCGTTATCACACGACGAGTGGCGCGACGTGCTAGCTGGAATCGTCAGCCTGAATGGCGGCAAGGATCAGGCGGTATATCTGCAGGTAACGCGCGGTGCGGACACTGGTCGCGATCACCGCTTTCCGGATCAGGCCATCAAACAGACAGTTTTCGTCATGAGTTCGCGATTGCCGCGGCCTTCCAAGACCTTCCTGGAAAACGGCATTGCGCTCAAGAAACTGGACGATACTCGCTGGGCACGCTGCGACATCAAGAGCGTGTCAATACTGGCCAATGTATTGCTACGCCAGTCGGCCGAAGCAGCCGGCTGCCAGGAAGCCCTGCTGATTCGCGACGGGCGCGCCATAGAGGGCAGTGCAAGTACGTTATTTGCCGTGATCGATGATGCGATTGTTACACCGTCAAAAACCAATGAAGTACTGCCCGGCATTACCCGTGATTTGATCGTCGAGCTCGCAGGTAAAAACGGTTACACCGTTCGCGAAGCGTCCATTTCACTTGATGACATCGCGCGCGCCAGTGAGGTCTGGCTATCCAGTTCCACGCGTGAATTATCGCCGGTGACGCGTATTGACGACGATATTGTAGGTGATGGTAAACCTGGGCCGGTATGGAAAAAGCTGTTTGACCTGCTGCAGCAGTATAAAGCGTACTATGACGCATGACTGAGGAACTGCTCGAGTTTCCATGCGAGTTTCCCATCAAGGTAATGGGTCGCGATGAACCGGGCTTCCAGGAAATAGTGGAAGCACTGGTGCGCCGCCATGTTGATGAAAAAACAGAATTGCAGGTGGCACTACGTTCCAGCCGCAACGCAAATTTTGTTTCGGTCACGCTAAAATTCGAGGTGCAGAGCCGCGACCAGCTGGATAACATCTACCGGGAACTCACCGCCCATGAGTTAATACTCATGGTTCTATGAAAGCCTCACCGCAGATAATTCTCATAGTTCTATGAAAACGCCTCCTGAAAGCCCTACACGCGAAAACCTGGGTCTCGTCGAATATGAGGATGCCTTGCGAATCATGCAGGAATTTACGGATTCGCGTTCGGAAGCAACACGCGACCGCGTCTTGTTCCTGCAACACAAGCCCGTTTACACCCTGGGGTTGAACGGCGACCCACAACACGTGCTGGACGCGGGCAACATTCCGGTTATCAATATTGACCGCGGCGGTCAGGTGACCTTCCACGGGCCGGGGCAATTGGTGGTTTATCCGTTGTTGGATATCCGCCGTCTGAAACTGAATGTGCGCAAATTGGTTGAAGCACTGGAAAACACCATTATTGACACCCTGGCCATATACGACATCTCCGCCAAAGGCCATTGTGACGCACCGGGTGTGTACACCCAATCCGGCGACAAGATCGCCGCACTGGGACTGCGTATTCGCCGCGGTTGTTGTTACCACGGCATTGCGTTCAACGTTGCTATGGATCTGGAACCATTTAGCCGCATTAATCCCTGTGGATTTCGCGACCTCAAGGTTACACAGGTCAGCGACCTTGGCGGCCCGGCCGACGTTGACCGCGTATCTGATGACCTGTGGCCCCACCTGCTTAAGCGGCTGGGTTACAATAACGCGGCCTGACCACACCGGAACCGCAATGACTGCCGATACCCCCTCAAACCGTCGTGGTGCGCCGCTCGAGCCCGGTCGGAAACTGTCGGCCGAGGAAAAAATGGCACGCATCCCGGTGAAAATAGAGCCCACGGTAGAGCGCCAGCGCAAGCCATCCTGGATTCGCGCCAAGTCACCAGCCACGCCAGAAGTCGCGCGACTGAAAAAAATTCTGCGCGATAATCATTTGCACACGGTATGCGAGGAAGCGGCCTGTCCCAACTTGGGTGAATGTTTTGGCAAGGGTACTGCCACCTTCATGATCATGGGCGACATTTGCACCCGCCGCTGCACGTTTTGTGATGTGGCACACGGTCGTCCCAATGCGCTTGACATGGAAGAACCCGCAAACCTGGCAAAAACCATTGTGGCTATGGGCCTACGCTACGTAGTCATTACCTCAGTGGATCGCGATGATTTACTCGATGGCGGTGCAGAACATTTTGTGCAATGTATTCAAGCGGTGCGCGAAAAAACACCGCAGACAAAAATCGAAATCTTGGTGCCTGATTTTCGTGGCCGCATGGACGTAGCACTGAAAACCATGCACGACTCACCGCCAGATGTCTTCAACCACAACCTGGAAACTGTGCCGCGGCTGTATCGCGAAGTGCGCCCCGGTTCTGATTACCAGCACTCGTTGAACCTGCTTGAACACTTCAAACGAGAACACCCGACGTTGCCAACCAAGTCCGGCATCATGGTCGGCCTGGGCGAAGAAATGGACGAAATTTTCCAGACCATGCAGGACCTCCGCGACCACGACGTAGACATGCTCACCGTCGGCCAATACCTGCAGCCCAGCAAGTTCCATCACCCGGTGGTGCGCTTTGTGCATCCGAACGAATTCAAGCGAATCGAGCAGCGCGGCTACGACATGGGTTACTCACACGTCGCCAGCGGTCCCATGGTGCGTTCCTCGTACCATGCCGACCTGCAAGCAGAAGAAGTTATTCGCAGAGCCAGCGGCTAAGATCCTAAACTGCCTGGCACCAGAAATAATACATCCTTAAATTCATGATTTGCGCCACGCTGTCGGCGTGCTGCTCTTCCAGCTCTATCCAGTTGTCCAGGTTGTTCATGGTGGTGTCCTGCGGATACTGATCGCGGTATAACTTCAGCAATGCGACAGGATGTTGCGTGAAACCTACAAATTTAAGCTGGTTTTCGTTGAGAAACCGCTTGATATCCTTAACGTAGAAACGTGACTCGCTGACGTGAAACAGGAAATCGCGAATACCACTCAAAGAATAGAAATCACCGTTGGTCAGCAGCGCGTCGCCCGCCTCCCCGAGTTTGCCATCCATAACCAGACCACGGAACTGGCGCATGTCCCCGGGCGTTGTTTTCAGCCCGAGCTCGGCAATTTTCTCGCGCGCAGTGATAACCGGGCGGCGTGACAATTCGCTGTATGCGCCGACGTGTAATAATCCATTTGGCTCAAGACACTGGCGCAAGGCGGTCCACCCTTCCGCAGGATCGTCCAGGGTCTCCAGCGTGCCAATGGTTTCGATGACCTCGAATTTCTTACTAAGCTTCGGTAGATCGAAAATGTTCGTTTGCTGGAACGTAATGTTACTCACACCGAGGTCCGTTGCTTTGCGTTGCGCGTAACCCAGGCTGCGGCGGCTAAGGTCGACAGCCAGCACATCAGCGCCCAGATAACCGAGTGCGCCACGCAAGGCGTGCCGACCTGTTCCACAACCAGCAATCAGCAGGCTGAAATCACGGCCATCTGTAAACGACGGCGCAACAAAACCCGGAATTTCCTCGTGCAATATAGCAGCCAGCGGTACGGCAGCCACGTGGCCTAATGTCGTCCAGCGCGGATACGGATTTTCCTCATACATCTTTTGTACGGCCTTCGGCTTCGCATTTGCTGCGCTGCCAAAACTGTCCACGGATTTCGCTAACGCAAGTTCCCGCGAGTCTTGATCCAGCGTCGCAACCAGTAAATTTTCAAGTACCTCGGGGAATTGATACGGCGTACGATTTTTCAGACTGTCGACACAGGATTGTTTTGCAAACGGCTCATACATGGCCAATCGAAGTAGACCCCAGGGTTCCAGATCACTGGCTTTCTTTTCCAAATCCCGGATGATCCCCTGTTCTTCGCTGTCAACGGCAAACACAAACTCATTGAGTACGCTTTGTAATGCCAGCGCGGCGACCAATTGCTCATACGGTTTACCTTTTTCGGCGTCATCAATGAACAGTAACTTGCGTCGCAACAGCGTGAGAACTTTTTCAAACACGGGCTCGGTGACATAAACCGTGTTCAATGTCTTGATAAGTAATATATCGCCGGCAATCTTGTTCGGTTCTACTCCAAAATTTTCTTTTGACCAGCCATATTTGTCTGCCAGTACACCGGCGATGGATGCCAACAGATAATTATGTTCAGTGTTGCTGAAATCCAGGTAGGCGAGCAAAGCTTTTTCGTTTTCAACACTGTAGTCAACATAGGGCGCACGATGCAGAGCATGCGAAATATTGTGTCGTGCAAGCAGATTGGCGTTGTCGAGTTCCAGGATTTCACTATAGGTCTCAACCGCCGCAGCAAACTCACCCATATCGAACTGAGTTTGCGCCAGCAGTTCTCTTGCCGCGGTGTTGTCCCGTTCTAGACGGATGGCCTCCCGCCAGGAATCCATGGCGCGCTGCGGCTGACCCACAGCGTGGTAAACCTGGCCGAGATTCTGGTGGAAATCCCCGCGATCCGGTGCCAGTTTGATGGCACGTTCCAGCTTGCTGACCGCGGTCGAAAAATCACCGGTGTACAGAGCAACCAGGCCAAGCATGTGCGGCGCTTCTGGATAGGCAGCATCCTTGGAACCGGCTTCTTCAAACAATTGACGCGCCTCGTCAAAACGGCCTTGGTCAAACAACGATGCCCCTTCCTGCATCATCGTACGAATCGAATCGCGGTCTATACCGTTGCGTCCTTCAGTCATGCCCATCATCTGTACTCGTTCCCCTAAAACTCAGCGCCCATCGTCGTCATCACTCACCAGGTAATTCAGTACACGAAACCGTTCTGGTGTACCAATATCCATCCAACTGCCCTGGAAATGTTCGCCACTGACCTGGTCGGTCTGCATCGCTGCGCACAGCACAGGCGCCAGCGGAAACTTTCCTGGCATCAAGCCGGCGAAGAGTTCCGGACGATACACGCCCACGCCAGAAAAGGTAAGCCGTTCTTCTGAATTGTCATGCACCCTATTACCGGCCAGGGTAAAATCGCCTTCCGGTTGGTGGGGTGGATTGTCCACCAACACGAGATGGGCCAGATCTTCGTCTGCCAAGCCCAAGTCGTCGTATTCCATGTTGGTCCAGATGTCAGAATTTATTACCAGGAACGGTTCGTTTCC
>JAZFYH010000108.1:0-6936 GCA_036443475.1 Gammaproteobacteria bacterium
TGCCACCGGTATCGGCCAGTACAACACGCTCACCGCTTCTTTTTATGTTCTTGCGAAGTGCGATGTCTATTTTGGTAGTACGACGCGACCAATGACCCGCAAGCAGTGCAAGATAATGCTTTCGTACTTCGCCCTCACGGAGCTTGCTGTGCAGGAATCGTAACTCGGAACGTTTTTTTGCGATCAGCAGGATTCCACTGGTTTCGCGATCCAGCCTATGCACAAGCTCGAAAAACGGCGCTTTTGGTCGCATTGCGCGCAAAGTCTCTATCAAGCCAGAACGAATACCCGAACCGCCATGCACAGCCATGCCTGTGGGTTTATCAAAAACCAGCAGACGATCGTCCTCGTACACAATGCAATCGGCAAGACAGACTTGCTGCTGAGCGCTGAGCTTTGGCACCCGGGGGGGATTGGCGGTACGGACCGGCGGAATGCGTACCTGGTCGTCTTGCGCCAAACGGTACTCCGCCTTGACGCGCCCTTTATTCACCCGCACCTGTCCGGTGCGTAACAACCGATACACGTGACTGCGCGGCACCCCTTTCAGAATGCGCAACAAGAAATTATCAATCCGCTGGCCCTGTTCTTCGGGCCCGATATCAATCAGTTGTACGTTTGCCATAGCCTGCTGTTAGAAAGATGGACGATTAAGTTTCAATTGATTCAGACACTTATCGCTGATATATTAGCCGCTTGTCAGGGTTCATAGGTAGTCGTACCGGTACCTGAATAGCAATCCGGTATATACCTGGCATATTGGAGGATCCGGGAGGAACGGGTCCATTGGAGAGAAGATATCAACGTCGCTCGGCAATCGTGCTTGGTAGCGACGCAAGGTATGAAATGCGCTCCCATGCCTGCAGCATGGTTACGAAGCGCCGCAGTTGCGATACAGGTTTCCCACGTCGCCCCCACTGGAGCGGCTCGATAAGCACCAAGAAACCTCCGCTAGCTAGCTTGCTTCGTGTACGGCTGACAGACCGTGGTAGAGCGTCTGTGAGTTAATACAATGAAAAGAATGTTAATCAACGCAACTCAGTCCGAAGAGTTGCGAGTAGCCATTGTCGAAGGCCAGCGATTGCTGGACCTCGACATCGAAGTTCCCGCCCGGGAGCAAAAAAAGGCAAATATCTACAAAGGCAAGATTACTCGAGTCGAACCGAGCCTCGAAGCGGCTTTTGTCGATTTTGGCTCCACTCGACACGGCTTCCTGCCGTTGAAAGAGGTTTCTCGCGACTACTTCCGCAAATCTGACGAGGGCGAGTCCCAAGGTGACCGCCCAAACATCAAGGACGTCCTCGAAGAAGGCCAGGAAATCCTGATCCAGGTAGACAAAGAAGAGCGCG
The DNA here is from genome assembly GCA_036443475.1 of Gammaproteobacteria bacterium. Classification (GTDB taxonomy): domain Bacteria; phylum Pseudomonadota; class Gammaproteobacteria; order Natronospirales; family JAZFYH01; genus JAZFYH01. The sequence goes on from JAZFYH010000108.1 coordinate 1,350, forward strand.
GTTCCAAAGGTGCCGCATTAACCACCCTCATCAGCCTGGCGGGCAGGTTCCTGGTGCTGATGCCCAACAACGCCCGAGCGGGTGGGGTGTCACGCCGTATCGAGGGCGAGGACCGGGACGAAATTCGGCGCGCCCTGTCAGAATTGAATGTTCCCGAAGGAATGGGCCTCATTGTCCGTACCGCAGGTGTGGGACGCTCCCAAGAAGAGCTGCAATGGGACCTGGATTACCTGGTACAAATCTGGGAGGCAATCAGTAAAGCTAAAGCCTCAGTAACACCCCCTGCCCTGATATACCAGGAAAGCAACGTCATCATTCGCGCGCTACGCGATTACCTGCGTTCAGACATTGGGGAAATCTTGATCGATGATCAAAAAATCTTTGATCAGGCCCATGAATTCATGCAGCAAGTCATGCCGTACAACCTGAACAAGCTAAAGCTATATCAAGACCAAGTGCCGTTGTTTAACCGGTTTCAAATTGAAAGCCAGATCGAATCTGCGTTCAGGCGTGAAGTGCGACTGCCTTCCGGCGGCGCCTTGATGATAGACCATACTGAGGCGCTGGTAGCAATCGACATTAATTCCTCTCGCGCCACCAAGGGCAGTGATATCGAGGAAACAGCGCTTAATACAAATTTAGAGGCCGCCGACGAAATTTCGCGCCAATTGCGCTTGCGCGATATGGGCGGACTAGTTGTGATTGATTTCATCGATATGATGGCCCAACGCAACCAGCGAAATGTTGAGTCCCGCTTACGCGAAGCGTTGAAGGCGGATCGCGCGCGCGTTCAGGTCGGTCGGATTTCCCGCTTTGGGTTGATGGAAATGTCTCGACAGCGTCTGCGGCCCTCTCTGGGCGAATCCAGTCAGGAGGTCTGTCCACGCTGCTCGGGGGAAGGACGCATCCGCGGTGTCGAGTCCATGGCGCTTGCGGTACTCCGGTTAGCCGAAGAAGAAGCGATGAAGGAAAAGACTCGTCGTATTGTCGTTCAGCTGCCGGTTGAAGTTGCAACATTTCTCTTGAACGAGAAACGCGAATCGATAGCCGCAATTGAATCCCGAAATAAAGTGGGCCTGGTCCTGGTACCGAATCGGCACCTTGATACACCGGATTATGAGATTCGTCGCATACGTGATGACGAAGCCCAAATGCCGGAAAATGCCAATGCCAGCTATGAAATAGCGAAAACGCCTGAGCCAGCGCTACCCGAATACGTTGCTGCAACTACGCCGCAAAAAGTGGAAGAACCGGCAGTCAAGCGTATTCAACACACAACACCTGCCCCGCCGCCAACCAAAAAATCCGGTCCGGGATTGATCGCCAGATTGTTTTCGGCCTTGTTCGGAAATGGCGAGACGGAGAAAAAGTACACTGGCCCAAAGAAAAGCAAGCCACGAACATCGCGAGGGCGTCAATCGCAGCCACAGTCACGGCGTGGCACATCGAAAACTTCCAAGTCTTATGCGCGCAAGCAGGAACGAAACTATATATCGCGAAAACGCAAGGGCGATGAACGAAATGTTAGTCGTCGTCCAGAAAACACCTCCACAGCCGCTGGTGAAACGGTATCTTCGGAAACACCTGAGAACACTCGTAAAAGCACACGCCGAGGCCGCCGCGGTGGCAAACGTCGTCGCCGAGGCACTAGAGATGCAAGTCCGTCAAACAATACACAGCGCGAATCCGGCAATAATCCAAACCCGATTTCCGACTCGTCGTCAAACGTGGCAACGGTAGAGCCGACTGCGCCCCCTAAGAATGTTTTGTCCACGCCCGAACCCAGCACACTAGTCCAAACCGGCGGTACCGAACGTGCAAGCACAACACAATCATCGTCTCACGTACCCGAAAATCGGGATTCTGCAACACCTTCGATCCCGGGCACTACTCCAGTGGAATCAAATGATTCCGGATTAGATGCACCGCAAACGCGGCAGCCAGACGATTCGTCGACAGACAAAACCGAATAAAGAAAGAATCTGTTTCAGCGCGGTGGTTGACTGCGAACGAGCGTTTCCAGTAAACCGCGCGCTGCATCCTCTACAAGATCCAGCACTTTTTCAAAACCTGCGTCACCTCCGTAGTACGGATCAGGTACATTCCTGATTTCTGGCGACGATGAAAACTCCAGAAAAAGTCGCAGGCAGTCCTTTTTATCAGGCGGACACAACAATGCAAGATCATCAAAATTTGACTCGTCCATGGCAAGCACGTAGTCAAATCGATAAAAATCATCTGGCTCAACAACCCGAGCGCGAATTGACGAAAGACTAATCCCTCGCTGTCTTGCCGCTTGCTGCGCGCGTTTATCTGGTGGTGATCCGGCGTGGTAGGCATGGGTCCCTGCTGAATCAATTTCTATTTCCAGATCCGGCGCTTCGTTTATCACGAGATGTCTGAATACGCCTTCAGCAGTCGGAGATCGGCATATGTTGCCCATGCATACAAACAAGACAAATATTTTCGACTTTTTGCTTTCCATTCTGACAGTTTTCTGTTGTCTCTTTTGATTTCCTGTCGCGATATAATCCCTCATCGTCAGGATGTCAGGTACTATTGTAACCCGGCCCGCAAGTCTTGGGTGGATGGAGTCGGAGAATGAAGCCGGAAATTTCTGATACCAAGTTCGATGTTCATTACCCGATCACTGTAATGCAACGTCAATTTTCAAATGTAGAAAAACTGAATGCTGCTCTTGCAGATACCGTCATCGATCTTGAGAAACAACACCGTGATACACCAGAGAATGCTGCTCGCATTCCCGAAATCGCAACGCAAGGAGGATATCAGACCTCCACAAGAATGAATCTTTTCACGCAAGATAACAAAGCTTTCAAGACATTCAGGAACGCGCTGTTAATGCCTGCGGTTAAAGTCTACCTGAATCATGTTTTTGCCGAAGATGCAAAAATACTTGATCCATGGCCTATTGGATGGGCAAACATTCTGAGAACCGGCGACTGGCAGAAACCCCACTGCCATCTTACGCAATCAAATCTTGCCAGCGGCGTGTATTACGTTGCGGTGCCAGACGATTCGGAGGCACCAGCCGGAAGCATTGAATTCATCAACCCGTTGCTGGTTTCCCAATATCATGGATACAGCCCGGCGAAACGTATAGATCCCAAGCCAGGCATGCTGCTTCTCTTTCCGCCTTTTTACTTGCACTATGTGCATCCGTTTAAAACGGGGAAGGAACGAATAATCGTCGCATTTGATATCCTGGCAAATCGCCCGGGTATGCAATTTGTTTTTTGACTGTAAAGTCGAATCAACAAAGAAATGGTTATCACCTAGGCACTGCATTTTAGTTTTTCAAAATACTCTTGACCTGTTGCAGATCCGCTTCGGTATCCACACCACGAGGCGGACGTTCCTCAATAACCAGTACTTTAATCGCCATGCCATTTGCCAAGGCCCGCAACTGCTCCAATGACTCCCCAATTTCGACCTCAGCCCGTGGCAGTTCTACAAACCGTTTTAACGTAGATACCCGGAAAGCGTAGATCCCGAGATGCCGGAACGCATTCTTTGGAACGGTGTGGGACTCTTTGGCCCATGGAATGGGTGACCGAGAAAAATACAAGGCATGTCCAGCCTGTCCCAGAACTACCTTGACCACATTTGGATCCCGGTATTCGTCAAGCGTTTGCATCGGGGTCGCTACTGTACCCAAGTCGACATTTTTTTCTTCATTCATCAACCTGGCAAGCTGGTCAATGATATGCGGCGGCATTAACGGTTCATCACCTTGCAAATTAATGACAATGTCGTCTCCGGCAAGGCCGATTTCACGCACCGCCTCAGCAATCCGGTCCGTGCCGGAAGCGTGATCTTTCGATGTCATACACACTTCGGCACCAAAGTGATCACATGCATCGCGTATTTTTAGGTCGTCGGTAGCAATAATCACCCGGTCCGCAGCGCTTTCCTTAGCCCGGTCATAGACATGTTCTATTAGTGGTTTGCCATTGATATCGACGAGTGCCTTACCTGGAAGTCGGCGCGATCCAAACCGCGCAGGTATGCAGACGACGAATGCCATTACTCGACCTCCGTAGCGTCCATTAGCCTGGCTTCGTCCTCAAGCAAGACAGGTATGCCATCTCGCAACGGATAAGCAAGTCTGTCTGCCCGGCATACCAGTTCGTTGGACGACTTGCGAAATTCGAGCGGACCTTTACATACCGGGCAGGCAATAATATCGAGTAGTCTTTCGTCCATTTTGTTATTCGAGCGCCTCTCTCTTGTTACCTTCTACTATAGCTTTGAGTTCGTTAATCAATGGTTCAAGCATATTGGTGGGGACCATTGCGGCCGTGGGGACAAACCACCAATTTGGCAGCGCAAACACCTCGCATTTCACGGCGTCCTTTTCTGTCATGATAATAGGTAATTCATCATTGAAAAACAGGTCGTCCAGCTGGTACTCGGTGTGGTCGGGAAAAGGATGTTCGATAACATCCAGTCCGGTCATGCGCAGTTGATCAAAAAACCGACCGGGATTGCCGATTCCAGCTACAGCGTGTATCCGCTGTCCCGAAAATTCTTTTAATGGTTTGCGTTTCGCGGTCTTGATCTCCGTCGTCATACCCGGTATGAGTTTCATTGGTATTGTCAAGACACCATCGAATTTTTCTTCTCCGCCGTTTACGATAACAAAATCTGCCTGTTTTATTCTTGATACCGGCTCGCGCAAAGGCCCCGCCGGCAACATCGCGCCGTTACCAAAACGACGTTTACTGTCTACGACGACAATTTCGAAATCTCTGTGCAACTTGTAATGTTGCAAACCGTCATCACAAATAATGACTTCAACATCATATTTACCGAGCATCGCCATACCTGCCCGTGCGCGGCTGCGATGGACAAACACGGGGCAATTGGCTCGGCGGGCAATTAGCAAGGGCTCATCGCCACTGAAATGAACATCTGTTGATGAAATGACTTCCAACGGATTGCGAGTACGTTTTGCCTTGTGCCCCCTGCTGACAACACCCGGGCGTATGCCTTTTTCCGCCAACCGTCGCGCCAACCAGATAACCAGAGGAGTCTTACCGGTTCCCCCCGCGGTGATATTACCAATAACGACTACTGGAACATCTAGGCGCTTTGTTCTCAGCAAACGCGACTTGTACATTGCCCGTCGCACGACCACCAAGAGACGGAATAACCAGGAGATCGGTAATAACATTGCCGAACGGCGTTCTCCGTACCACAACGCGTTAAGCGAGCGCTCCAATCGTGTACGAAGTCTCATTTCACCAGTACTCCTAGAAACACGGGATCGACCGCTTGCGACGTATCTATTCCTTGTCCTCGAACTGCATCTTGTACAGCGCCGCGTATAGTCCGTTCTGCTCCAATAACTGGTCGTGATTGCCCGTTTCTACCACCCTGCCGTGGTCCAGAACCATGATGGAGTCAGCGTTTTCTACGGTTGACAGCCGGTGAGCAATGACAAAAGTCGCGCGATTCTGCATGAGCAGTTCAAGCGCCTCCTGGATTGCGCGTTCTGATTCGGTGTCCAGTGCTGAAGTCGCTTCATCGAGAATGAGAATTGGCGCGTCTTTCAGCAATGCCC
>JAZFYH010000109.1:0-14985 GCA_036443475.1 Gammaproteobacteria bacterium
CCGGCAATGATTTTGACGCTCATTCCCTCAATTGCAACCGAAGGTATCTCAGCGCAGGGAATATCTCGGTAAGATGCCGGTTTCATTTTTTCTGCGGCGGGAAGATTGATCCATAGTTGAAAGCCGTGCATACGTCCGTCTTCCTGTTGCGGCATTTCAGAGTGAATAACCCCGCGACCGGCGGTCATCCATTGCACATCACCGGCCTGCAGATGGCCTTTATTGCCCATATGATCTTCATGCAACATGTGACCGAGCAGCATGTAGGTAACCGTTTCGAAGCCACGATGCGGGTGGGACGGGAAACCTGCAATGTAATCTGCGCTGTCCTCGGAATTGAATTCATCAAGCATCAGGAATGGGTCCAGCCGAGTGAAACCTGACTGACCGAGACTGCGTCGCAGCCTGACACCTGCCCCATCCGACGTTGCTTTACCTTCAATTACGCGTTCCAGCTTTCGCACGCCCATAACTTGCTCCGGTGAAGGGAAACTACAAGTTTATAAACCTGCTTGACGTGGATCAATGCCCGGGCTGGAACCGGGCTGTAAATTGGCCGGCGTGAGGACCCGCTATTTGGAGAAATAACGGATACTACTTATTTTGTACTGTTGCGCGCACTTGATGGTTAGTAGATTGTGCCTTACAGCGATTCGGAGAACAGCAAATCCAGGGCATTGCGGGCTTTATCACGTACCTCCTTTTCCGTATCATCGAGCGCTGCTTTCAAGGCAACTTCTGCTCGCACATCGCCCATACGTCCCAGAGACACGGCGGCCGCGGCACGCACATGTGCATTCATGTCGTGCAACATTCCCAGCACCTGATCTGTGCATTCTTCCAACCTGCCCTGCTTAAACAAATTCTTTTTGACATGCTTAAGCACGCAAATTGAACCCAACATTGTCGTTATGTGTTCTCGCACGCTGGAATCTTTGTTACGCAGTTCTTGGAACAGTGGCACCGGGTCGGCCAGTTCCTCGCGTTCTATCAGCACCATGTAGGCTTTTTGACGGACAAACGGGTCCTCGTCGTTGACCGCATCCAATAACACCATGCTGACATGCTTGTTGTTTTCAAAGGCACCTAGCGCCCAGACTGCCATATAGCGGATTTCCGGGTCTTTTACTCGGGTCTGATGAATGAGCGGATCAATCGCACTTTCATCTTCGAGCTCGCGCAAGGCTTTAATAGCCTTCACACGGGAATACGGATTGGTATCCATAAGTGCATCGATCAGGTACGGCACCGCTTCACGGTAACCGAAATACCCCATGTGAATCGCCGCATTGGCACGCTCCTTCTTGTTACCGTGAAAGAGGTCATTAACCAAGTCCGACATCTCGAACAGATCATTACCAACGACCATGTTCGCTGTTGCGAGGGGAGCTGCAAGCATGAACATGATCATCATTCCGATCCGCGTTGCTTGCGCACTAATTCCTGCAACGTATCGGCGGAAGTCCAGAACTTTCTGAATGCGATCATTGAAACCCTTGTGGTGCGCCATGGCTACCGCTGTGTGTGGTCGGGCCTTACCCAGTTCGCGGGTTATCTCCAGTAGTTGCTCCGCGTATACAATTCGATCCGTGCCTTTTGATAATACAGTTTCGTCGCAGGCTAACTCACGTTCCACCACCTGTTGTTTCTGGGCGTACCAGACAAAGGGATTAAGCCAGAAGAATGCGCTGACAACCTGGCCAAGCAACGTGTAGCTATGATCATGGCGTGCGGCATGCACCATTTCGTGCATCAAAACCATGCGCAATCGTTCTTCTTCCCAAAATTTTGCCTGCACTGGTAGGAGCACCACCGGCTTTCTAAAACCCCAGATCATTGGAACCTGGACATCACGGGATAGCCGCACACTCAGTGCCTGCTCAAGCCCTACCAGGGAAATGCAGTCGTTTATCGCTGAGTCCCATTGCGACGGTGGTTGTTCGGCCCGTCTGGAAGTGACAACGAGCCTGCTCAAGTCTCGGAAAACCCGCCAGAGGAAAAAAAGAAACCCCGACAGCCAAAACAACGACAACAACCACAGCAACATGCGGCCAACACTGGGTGTAAGCAAACCAGTATTTAAGCTGTATGAAAGAAGGACTGGTATGGTACGGAGGCTTTCTTCAAAAGTCGGGGAATAAACAGGTTGAAGGTTACGCGCAGCAACAAGATCGCCTGCAGGAACCACCGGGAAATCCCAGAATGGCGGAATGACAGTCAACACGGACAACATGGCTAACGCAGCAAGCCCGAGGTTCCACACCCACTGACGTGAAACCGCACTGCGTTGTCGCAACGCCCAGGCAATCATCCATACGACAAAAAGAATGAGCGAAGATTTGATGAACACAGCAGAGAGCAAGTGCAGTATGTCGAATCCCGAATTGCCTATCCCATTCATTGCCGCCCCCTCAATTTCTTTTTCGCAATTTTGCCCGCTCAATGATGCCGACCAATTCGTCCAGCTCTTCCTTGCTCATCTGCGCGTCCTTGATGTCCAGCAACGTAGCAACGGCCTTGGGAGCAGATCCTGCAAAAAATGTGTTTAGAAAATGTGACGCTGCCGTTTTTACGGCCTGATGGCGGGATTGTTTGGGCTTATAGATATACCGATTCCCTTGTGCGTGATGAACAAGCAGTCCTTTGTCCTCGAGGATACCAATAATGACGCGCACCGAATTGTAACTGGGGGGATCTTCCATACCAGACAGCACTTCGGCTACGCTGGCCTGCCCAAGTCGATAGACAACGTCCATAATCTGGGTTTCGCGCCGGCTCAAGTGGGTATGAGATTTTTGCGCCATATCTAGCCCCATATGCGAATATTTTTACAGTTCTAAAAATAGCAACAGTCTGCTATTTCGTCAATACCCGGCGCGCTTGCCGCCATACTTGTACCAGCCCGCGCGGCTGGAGAGCCGCGCCAGAAGAGGTTTTCTGGAGGCAAGTCATGACAAAAGCATGGGGATGATTGAGCTAGATTTAGGTTCATAGCGGACCGGGTTTCGATCTGTCAACCAGGCTGCACATATTTCCAATGCACTGGGTCAATCACATTTTTAATGCATGCAAATATCACCATGGCTCACTCGCATCGCGACTTCCCGTATCGAGAAACTAGGACAACGCATTGCTGACCGCGCAACAAGTGTGTAACGAACGATTTCTTTTTTCCCAGGTTGGCACGAAAAGACTTATCATCGAACTGGAAATGGACAAAAGGGATAAAGATGACAGACTTTGCAATACTGCCGGATACTCTGAGCGATCATTTACCTCACGAATTCGACTTTGAACTTATGTGACAACAAGTTTGACGATTCTTCAACACCAGTTCGCCGTACCCGTCATTACCCTTATTACACTTGGGTTGCTGGCGTACATTTGGATTCGCCATAAACGACAGCGGCCTTACTCAACGGAGATACGGAAGGTAACTCTAGCCGAGACATGGGACGTATGGATTTGTTCGGAAGCGCTTGATTTAGAAGACAAAGAAAAAAAAGATAATCTGCTCGGCGCAATTACAAAAGAAGACCTTGACGCGATTCGCGAAGACCTGATCACGCTCGACAAACAAAAATTTTCATCCCGTTACCCCCTGACTCAAATCAGACGGGAAATTATGGCAAGTATCGATTGGCGAGCGCTGAACGAAGAGCTACTCCGATTACCATATGATATCCGGCAACAACTCAGACAATCGAACCCGGATATCATCCAAGATGATCATCAGGCAGAACGTTACCTGTCTGCAAACGAACTGCGTCAAATGGCCTTGCGTGAGTATGCCAGTCAGCGTTTCGGAGACCGTGCCAAATCGGACTGGCTGAATGTTTACCTGCGAGCATCCAAATTGAAGCAAACTACGCTACGCGGGATGATGGAAAACAGAGTCCGTGAACAGGGTGGCGAGGAAACTGTCCGGCAACACGCGATCCAGTTGGTGGATGAAAAACTGCGCGAAAAACTGCTGCGTGTCCCGCCAGGCACCAAATTCGAAGGCATTTCCGACTGAAATTGAGCTTACTTATGGAGCTTGCGGATAGCAGCGATGCAACCTTATGATTGAATCCTGCCATGCTGCGGCAACACTTTATTAACCCCTACTCATGATATGAACCGGAGCAAATGCAATGACTGATACTGGCAACCTCCAAAATTGGCGTCTGGAAACCGATGCCGACCGGGTTACCTGGTTGACCTTTGACAAGGACGACGCCAGTACAAACGTATTATCCGGGCACATAATGATTGAGCTCGAAGAGTGTATTCGTAAGGTTGCGGAATTGGCACCGCGCGCACTGGTAATACAATCCGCAAAAAAAAGTGGTTTTGTCGCCGGTGCTGATATTAATGAATTCACCGATCTCCAATCTCCCGCGCAAGCCTTTGATTTAATACGCCGGGGCCAACTGGTACTTGAAGAACTGGAAAAATTACCCTTTCCGACTATTGCGTTAATTCACGGCTTCGCACTGGGCGGTGGTCTCGAACTTGCCCTTGCGTGCAAGTATCGAATTGCAGTTGATGATTCACGCACTAGCCTCGGGCTACCAGAGGTAAAACTAGGTATTCACCCGGGATTCGGCGGCACGGTACGTTCGGTACGCTGTATGGGTGTCATTCAGGCCATGGACATGATGTTGACCGGCCGATTCCTTTCAGCTTCCAAAGCGCTGCGATCCGGTTTGGTCGACAAGCTAGTCCCTGCGGAATCACTCAAGGAAGAGGGCAAGCACCTGGCATTGAACCCGCCTCCTCCGCGGCAAGCACCTTTTTTGCAGAGATTGCTGAATTTCGGTCTGTTTCGTCCATTTGTTGCACGCGCTTTGGAAAAACAAGTGAAACAAAAGGTACGCCATGATCATTACCCTGCACCGTACGCAATAATTGATCTTTGGAAGCGTTTCGGCGGAAATGCTACAGAAATGTACCTAGCGGAAGCAAACTCCATCGCGGAATTGATGAGTGGCGATACCGCGAAAAACCTGATCAGAGTGTTCCTGCTGCAAGACAAACTAAAGTCACTGGGCAACAAGAAATTACTTAATCTTAAACATGTTCACGTGATTGGCGCTGGAGTCATGGGTGGCGACATTGCCGCATGGTGCGCATTACGCGGTTTCAAAGTCACCTTGCAAGACAGGGAAATGAAATACATCGAACCTGCATTGGATCGGGCATACAAGCTGTTTGAACGAAAATTGAAGACTACTGAAGATGTCGATAACGCCGTGTCCCGCCTCGTTGCAGATCCCGACAGCAAAGGTGTAATTGAAGCCGATGTAATTATTGAGGCAATTTTCGAGAACCTTGAGGCAAAACAGGCGCTTTACCGCGACGTGGAACCCCGGATGCGGAATGAAGCCGTGCTGGCTACTAACACTTCAAGCATCCAGCTCGAATTGCTTGGCGAGGCGTTGCAGCGACCCGGTAGACTTATTGGCGTGCATTTCTTCAACCCGGTGGCAAAAATGCCGTTGGTTGAAGTCATTAAGGGCGAACTTACTGACCCTGATATGCTCGAAAAGGCCCTGGCATTTACGCGCCACCTCGACAAACTTCCTGTGCCTTGCAACAGTTCACCAGGTTTTCTCGTCAACCGAATCTTGATGCCTTACCTTATGGAAGCAGTTATCGCAGCACAGGACGGCGTCCCGCTTGAAGCAATCGACGCAGCCGCCATCGATTTTGGCATGCCGATGGGGCCGGTTGAACTGGCCGATACCGTCGGGCTTGATGTCTGTCTTTCGGTTGCGAAGATTCTTGGTAGTGCCTACAACATGCCGGTTCCCGCGCTGCTTGGTGACGCTGTAGCACTTGGCAATCTTGGACGGAAATCAGGCAAGGGATTTTATACCTGGGTGGATGGCAAACCACAAAAACGCCCCTCGCCAGTTGAGCAACAATACGAAGACCTGCAGGACAGACTGATATTTCCAATGCTCAACGAAGCCGTGGCCTGCGTGGCAGATGGTGTTGTCGAAAATGCAGATCTGCTCGACGCAGGAGTAATTTTTGGCACTGGCTTTGCGCCCTTTCGGGGCGGTCCGGCAAATTACATCCGAACGAAGGGCAGACAAGCAATGCGTGATCGACAACAAGTGTTGCATGACAAGTATGGCGACCGTTTCTTTCCTCACGAAGGCTGGCTGAGAATTTAGGAGACCGGTCAATGTACCGCGATGCCCCACCCCAAGATCAGGAAGCAACCGTTCGAACCCTGGCAATGCCAAGGGACACCAACGGATTGGGCGATATTTTTGGCGGCTGGATTATGTCGCACGCGGATATTGCAGGTGCGATCCTCGCCTTTCGCCGTGCTGGGGGCCGCGTAGTCACTGTAGCGGTCAACGATTTTCAGTTCCTGCAGCCCGTTTTCGTCGGCGACGTCGTCAGTTTTTATACGGACCTTCATGCCGTGGGAAACACCTCGATTAAGGTGGATATCACGGTATTTTCGGCCCGCCAAAGCGTAGAAGGCGCTGAGGTGCAGGAACAAGTGGCCAAGGCGTGTATCACCTACGTCCATATCGGTCGGGACCGGAAACCCAAAACTGTGCCTGCAGAAAATCCCTGAAAAAAATAGGCGATAAATGTCGGTAGCTGGTTTAATTTATACTATGTAGGCTCCGCCAGAGTCCCTGGGGCACCCAAAGCCCGTTAGCGAACCGCAGAATCCCCGGCGCATACAGACGGGAATCTGCAAATTTTGCCAGTCATGGTAGACTCCCAAATCCTGTAACCCGCATGGTTACTGGGTATTTTGACAACCAGAGAAAGAGAACAAGGGTCCAAGAATGTCCAAGCAAGTAGACCGCAATTTCCTGAAAACACTGACTCCGCTAAACGGGCTTAAACCCGAAAACCAACAGGACCTCGCAACCAAAACCCATATTCAAGCCTTGGGCGCCGGTCGCTACATATTCAAGCAGGGAGATGCTGACAAGCGCACAATTTATGTCGTGAACGGCGAAGTTGAATTGCGTTCAGGTGACGACGTGGTTCGTACAATCAAGGCCGGCACTTCTGAAGCAAGGCACCCACTTGCTCCACAAATTCCTCGCCAAGTGTCCGCACGTGCAAAAACAGATATTGAATACCTTGCGATCGACAGCGACCTGTTGGACATCATGCTTACTTGGGACCAAACAGGCGCCTTCGAGGTTGGTGAAATCGCAGTTGAGGAAGAAAGCGAAGACGGCGACTGGATGACCATGATGTTGCAGACCAAGGCGTTTCATAAAGTTCCCCCGGCGAACATCCAGGCCATGTTCATGCGCATGGAGCCGGTACACAAGAAACCCAACGACCCAATTATCAAACAGGGCGAAGACGGCGATTACTTCTACATCATGACGGAAGGTACGGCGATAGTTACCCGACAAACACCGACCGGCCAGGAAATCAAATTGGCCGAGCTTTCAGTCGGTGACAGTTTTGGTGAAGAGGCATTGATTTCAGATGCGAAACGCAATGCCAATGTGACCATGACCACCAAGGGTATGTTAATGCGGCTGTCGAAGGACGATTTCAACAAATTGCTCAACGAGCCAATGTTGAACTGGGTAGAGTATACGCAGGCACAAAAGATTATTGAGGACGGCGGCCAATGGTTGGACGTCAGACTACCGGGTGAGTTCGAAGACAATCATCAGCAAAATGCACTTAATATCCCACTACAATTCATGCGACTGAAGCTCTCACAGCTGGACGAGGAAATGCCCTACGTGGTCTGTTGTGATACCGGTCGTCGCAGCTCCGCAGCCGCGTACATTCTCAGTGAACGCGGATATCATGCATCGGTTCTAAAAGGTGGTCTGTCCTCAGTACCACAGTAACCGTTAAAATTTACCCAATAAAAAGCGCGCCATTAGGCGCGCTTTTTAGCGTCAGTGTCTACTTTCGTCTACATGGTATGAGTGGGTCTTTCGGCGCCCAGCGCCCCGGCTAGGTGAGTCTCAATTTTTTTCTGAGTTTGACCGTTGTCCTGCTCACTGAATTGCACGCCAATTCCGGCTGCACGTTTTCCCTGCGCGCCTCGTGGCGTAACCCAGACGATTCGACCTGCAACTGGCAATCGTTCCGAAGAATCCATCAAGGTAAGCAGTATAAAAACTTCATCACCGAGCCGGTATGGCTTGTTTGTTGGAATGAACAACCCGCCGTTCTTGATAAAGGGCATGTACGCAACATACAACGCACTCTTGTCCTTGATCGTCAGAGTAAGGATTCCTTGTCTTGGTGATGGTGTACTCATGCAAGCTGCTCAATGGTTGTCAAGTTCAAGTCAAAAGCCCAGGGAATCAGCAGGGATTCCAGTAAAAGCTGTATGTTCGCTGTCGTACGCAACAATCTGCTCCCCTCCCCCAGTGCCTTCAGATATTTGTGCAACGAAATCAAGTGTATGCGTTCAGCCGCAGTTTGCAAGTCTTTCATGCAATCCTGGTTGATTACCAGTTCGGGTAGTTCTGGAATTTGTTTAACCCTGACAAGATCCTCTACCCACCCATTTAGCCATTGCAGGGCTTCCACTGGATGATCCAACCACGTTTCTGCTGCCATGATCGGATTCAGTTTCCCTCGCGTAATTTCTGCAAGTTGCCGAACCAATAACTTCCGAATGGCCAGAAAGTCGGTTGCCAACAGGCGCTGGGCCTCAAGGGGCGCGCCGCCGCTATGCGCCAACACGATGCGTGCCTCCTCTTCATTTGAATGGTTTAGCCACGCAACGGATTGTTGTTGGAGTGGCGGGTTAATCGCAACCTGCATGCATCGACTTAGAATTGTTGCCGGCAATTTCGCAGGGATTGAACTTACTAAAAACAGGATGCTGGCCGAGCTGGGCTCTTCCAGCGTTTTTAACAGACTGTTCGCCGCATTAATGTTCATTGCATCTGCCGGGTGAATGATGGTGACTTTCCAGCCACCCTTGGACGCTGTTTGATTAAGTGTACTGCTGAGTTCCCGTACCTGATCAACCGAAATAACCTTTTTTTCTTCCAGTGGCGTGACTTCAATGAAATCCGGGTGGCTCCTAGCATGAAATTGATGGCACGCTGTACATGTACCGCAGGGTCGGCTTGATTCCTTGCATAACAGCCAGTTTGTGAATTGCCTCGCCAGCTCAAGCTTGCCGAGGCCCTTTACACCCTTTATAAGAATTGCATGTGGCAATTTACCCGCATTGGCACGTTTGGTCAGCTGCTCCCAGTAACTTGCGTGCCATGGGTACATGTCACCGCCCATTAGAGGTCCTCACCAATGAGTTCGCAAACTCTACAACCGCTTTGCTGACTTCCTCTATGCAACCGGTTGCATCCACTACCCTAATCCGTTTCGGAAACATTTTTGCCCGCTCAAGGTAAGTTTTTCTTACCCGTTCAAAAAACGCTCTTTCTTCCAGTTCAAACCTGTCGGGATCACCGCGTTTATTCACCCTAGCAAGTCCTGTTTCAACCGGCGCATCAAGTAGCAATGTCCAATCTGGTTGCAACTCGCCCTGGACAAGATGTTCCAGCGTCAGAATTTTCTGTGGATCCAGCCCACGGCCACCACCCTGGTAAGCGTAGGTGGCATCGGTAAACCGATCGCATACTACCCAGTCACCCACTTCTAACGCAGGGCTTATCACGGATTCAAGATGATCTGCTCTGGCTGCAAACATCAATAGCAGTTCCGCCATTCCGTCACATGAAATATTGTTGTCGTGCGATAGAAGAATCTTTCTGATTGATTCGGCCACCGGTGAACCACCGGGTTCCCGCGTGAGGCACACTTTCTTACCGGCTGCACCGAATACCTTGGATAGAGTTTCCATATGCGTGGTTTTGCCCACACCTTCTCCACCTTCTACGGTTATAAATAATCCACGTTTCATTGATTTTTCTTTAGTTGGTATTGCCGGACTGCTTCGTTGTGCTCTTCTAGAGTGGATGAAAAATGGTGCCCGCCCTCCCCCGTTGCTACAAAGTATAATTCGTTGCCATCGGCCGGGTGCAATGCAGCACGGATAGACGCCCGGCCTGGCATCGCAATAGGTGTAGGTGGCAGACCTAGTCGTGTATAGGTGTTATACGGTGTGTCGGTTCTCAGATCTGCAAAACGAATATCACCATCAAACGACTCGCCAAGCCCATATATGACGGTCGGGTCGGTCTGTAATCGCATATTTTTTCTTAACCGCCGCACAAAAACTCCCGCAATTCGCTCGCGCTCCTCATCGAGTGATGTCTCCTTTTCAATAATGGACGCCAATATCAATGCATCATCTTGATTTTTGAACGGCAGGTTATCAGCGCGTTTTTCCCATTCTTCACGTAACAGCCTGGCT
Organism: Gammaproteobacteria bacterium; assembly: GCA_036443475.1. GTDB lineage: Bacteria > Pseudomonadota > Gammaproteobacteria > Natronospirales > JAZFYH01 > JAZFYH01. The sequence continues at coordinate 10,337 of JAZFYH010000109.1, forward strand.
TGTACGTGATAAGCCCGCTGCAAAAATTCAACATCTCTCATGCCGCGAGGAAAATAGTAAGTATCCGGTGAAAACCGACCTTCCGGGTGTTGATCCGAGTAACCAATACGAGCCATTACTGCCGGGCCATCGCTATCAAGTAATGTGTGTTCAAGCGCAGTGTGCTCACGAATTTGGTCCATCATTTGCCAGAACGTCATTCCCTCAACAATTGTGAACGCATACTGTTTTAAAGCACCGGATACCAGGTGTTCGAGCAGCCCTGCCGGTGTTGTACCAGCAAGAATCTCATATTCGCCCGCCCTAACTTGCTCCGCCACTCCCCGTAAGCGGGCCAACCACACCAGATCCTGAGTGTGGTCTATCACGCCTTCAACAACTAGACGGTCAGCCAATCTGGAAACACTGTCACCCGGCTTAACGAGCACTGTTACCTGCGTGGTTGTAATGGGAAGCGGGTCTATGTGCAAATGTCTGTACACCATCCAGGTCATGCCAAGCATAACGACAAGCCCCAATATCAATATGAATCCGACTACTTGACCATGCCTAGCCATTTTGCGGCTTCCAGTTGCAATTCATGGGTTACCGGTCCAAGTGAATAATCCCTGTCATCAATTTTTCTGACCGGGATGACACCATGTATCGAGTTGGATACGAATACCTCTTCGCACCTCTCAAGATGGTCCAATGTAATATCACATATGGTTACGAGTTTACCTTTGTTATTGGTAAATTCTATAACCATTTCACGCATGATTCCTGCGACTCCTGAACCGTCCAGCGTTGGGGTAATCAATTTACCGTTGTCGACTGCAAACAGGTTGGTGCGGGTTCCCTCAATGACCATATTGTTGATATCGAGCATTATCCCTTCATCGAGTCCGGCCGTCCTCGTTTCCTCCGCGGCCAATACCTGCTCAAGCCGGTTAAGATGTTTGATTCCGGCCAACGCCGGGTTAATCCCTAACCGGGTCGTGCAAACTCCTGTAATAAAACCATTGCTATGCTGCTGTTCCGTGAGTTCCGTCATTGGGTATTCGAACATCAGGACACTTGCAGTCGTATCACCACTTGGCGCGTAACCGCGCCCACTACTACCCCGCGTAATAACACATTTGATTGCAGCGTCTCTTTCACCGCTTTGGAGAAACGACTCAAGTTCTTGTTTCAGCATATTTCGACTGGGAATGGGCAGACCCAGTTTCCCACCGTCATTGAGAATTCGCGTGAGATGGCGATCCAATAGCGGTGCTTTTCCGTTTCGAACCAGGATTGTTTCAAACAATCCGTCACCGTATAGAACTCCTCGATCAGTGGCCTGCAGAAATGGTGTTTCGCGACCATTTACCCAAATTCGCCTTGCGTCATTCATTCCAGCGCCACTAACAACCCGCGCGCCTTGGCCCGAGTTTCCTCTAGCTCAAATTCCGGCTGCGAATCGGCAACTATTCCGGCTCCTGCTCTGACAACGATTTCATTACCCTTCCTAACCATTGTGCGAATCAAGATATTCATATCCATGCTGCCATCCATGCCCAGATACCCCATTGAGCCTGTATAAGCACCACGTGCCTGTTGTTCCAGTTCGTTGATGATTTCCATACAGCGCACCTTCGGGCACCCAGTTATGGTTCCACCGGGAAATACTGCCTTAATAATGTCTCCAGGATTGATGTCGTCTCTTAGTGTACCGGACACGTTTGATACAATATGATGTACGTACTCATAAGACTCAACCACCATAAACTCATCAACCGACACCGATCCCGTTTTCGCAATCCGGCCGATATCATTGCGTTCCAAATCAAGCAGCATTACGTGCTCCGCACGTTCTTTAGGATGTGCGATGAGTTCCTCCGACAACCTGTCATCTTCGACATCATTTCTTGATCGTTTTCTTGTTCCTGCTATGGGTCGTGTTTGTATACGCCCATTTCTGGCCTCCACCAGACGTTCCGGCGAAGAACTGATGATTGCGCCATCCTTCCACTTGCACAGCCCGGCAAACGGGGCCGGATTCGCGTTGCGTAATGCCGCGTAAAGGACAGGATCCGTTATTCCTGGTTTGAGTTTTGCGGTCCATGAACGTGAAAGATTGGCCTGGAATATATCGCCGTCGTGGATATATTGCTTGGCAACGTCAACGGCTTGAAGGAAATTGCCGCCAGGTTCCTCAATAACCGGTGACGCTAAAAACTCTCCTGTTGGACTTGCTCGCCCTGACTTCAGCAACGCCATATCACCTTCTACCGTATCGACCAGGTTACCTGCATTTTTTTCTGCAACCAGGTACTGAGTGTGGTTGCGTCGATCTGTCACCAATGCAACCGGACAACGCACTGCTAAGGCGACCGGCATGAGTGGATCCTGATAAACAGGTACCGTTGGTTCAATCTCTGCAAGCAATTCATATCCAAGATAAAGGAACCATCCACCCGTAAATGGCAAACCATGGTTTTCTTCTGAATCGGATGATTCTTCTTCGTACCAGGCATCAAGCGCTGACAGAAAACCATTAGAATCAGAAAAGGGCCCAGTGAGTGACCCATTACTTGATACCAATGCATCCCCAGGGCAGCAAAACAGGATATCGTAACGGCCAAGGACAGCGTTTTCTCCAGAGCTTTCCAACAGGAATGGGTAACGCTGCGGGTTCCGCGCATGTAATTGAAGCGGGTCAACTACGGCATGAATGATGGAAACCGTCATAGGATACTGTCCAAACAAAAAACAGGAACCAGTTTAATGATAGAAGCGAGTATGTCTCAGCCGTGAGTTAATCCAGACGACTGAACACAAGCGTGCCGTTGGTTCCGCCAAATCCAAAGGAATTTGACATTACGTGGTTCACCTTTGCTTCGCGGGCCGAACCCGGTACGTAGTCCAGATCACAACCCTCGTCAGGATTTTCCAGGTTGATGGTCGCGGGAATAACAGCATCCTGCATGGCAAGCAGCGTAAAAATAGCTTCCACGCCGCCCGCAGCGCCAAGTAAGTGACCGGTCATTGATTTGGTTGAACTGACCATGAGCTTGTCAGCGTGATCAGCAAATGTGCGCCGTATGGCAACCGATTCCGCCTTATCACCCACTTTGGTGGAGGTTCCATGGGCGTTGATGTAACCAATGTCAGAGGGATTTAGCCCTGCGTCACCAAGCGCATTACTCATGCACTGACGTGCCCCCTCACCGTCTTCGGGAGGCGCGGTCATGTGATGTGCATCACCACTCATACCAAAACCGACCAGTTCAGCATAAATATTTGCGCCCCTCTTCTTAGCGTGTTCCAGTTCCTCAACGATCAGGACGCCGGCACCGTCACTGAGTACAAATCCATCGCGATCGCGATCCCAAGGGCGACTTGCACCTTGTGGATCATTATTCCTTTTAGACAAGGTGCGGGCTGCACAAAACCCCCCTACTCCGGTGGGTGTCGTCGAATACTCGGCACCTCCGGCAACCATTACGTCGGCATCACCGTAGGCAATCAGACGTGCCGACAATCCGATATTGTGTGTGGCAGTCGTGCAGGCGGTAACTGTTGAAAGATTTGGCCCCTTAATGCCAAACATGATCGACAGATTTCCGGAAATCATGTTTATGATTGTGCTTGGTACAAAAAATGGAGAGATGCGCCGTGGACCACCAGTGTTTACTACGGATCCATGCGCTTTTTCAATTCCACCAATTCCACCGATACCAGACCCAACCGAGACACCGATACGATGAGCATTTTCCTCGGTCACCTCAAGCCCCGCGTCCTGGATCGCCTGGGCGGAGGCACCAATACCGTAATGAATGAATGGGTCCATCTTGCGTGATTCTTTCAACATCATGTAATCCTCGACGTTAAAGTCGTGAACTTCGCCGGCAAACTGCGTCGGATAATTGCTGGCATCAAAGTGCGTAATCGGCCCGATCCCACTTTGACCATTCTTTATACTGGCCCATGCAGTATCAATTGAATTGCCAACAGGTGAAATGATTCCAAGTCCGGTTATTACGACACGTCGCTTAGACACGATTTCCTCACCGTAACTTAATAATTTTTACGCATTCTAGAGACGGCAAAGCCGCTGTCACTCGCGTGACAACGGCGCCGAAGATAAAACAGGACGAATCAAGCGTCGCCCGAGTGTTCCGTAATGTAATCGATAGCTAGCTGCACCGTGGTGATCTTTTCAGCTTCTTCGTCAGGTATTTCGCACTCAAACTCTTCTTCCAATGCCATAACAAGTTCCACGGTATCGAGAGAGTCAGCTCCCAGATCGTCCACGAACGAGGCTGAAGGCTTCACCTCATCTTCTTTCACGCCAAGCTGTTCGATAACGATTTTCTTAACCCGATCTTCGACGCTACTCATGACATTTATGTCCTCCAAATGATTGCCCAGGCGGCACCGTTTTGGAACCTGATACCACTTGGGGGCGGTATTGTAGTGAAATCCCATGGCCCTTGCCAGCGATGGTGGGGTTTTTTGCATCACCCGGCAGTACTATATATTTCTCTTTTTAATCACTAAGTTCCGAGCTGTCACGACATATACATGCCACAGTTCACATGCAACGTTTCGCCAGTCATGTAGTCCGCAGAAGGGGAGGCCAAAAACAGTACGGCTTGAGCAATATCATACGGTTTGACAAGCCG
>JAZFYH010000110.1:0-9220 GCA_036443475.1 Gammaproteobacteria bacterium
ATTAAATTTCAGCATTTGCACAAACAGCGCGGCAATGCCGAGCAGGCCAATGGAAATAATGACCAAGGCGATCAGTACCTCGATCAGGGAAAACCCTGATGCACTTTTTTGGGTTCGGATACTTGGATGCGTAATCACACGAACCTCCTTGTTCGTAGTAACGCCAAGTTATGCGGCGTGCGTACCTGAAGGTTTTAATGAATTCAGAATAGAAAGACCATGGAATTATGGACAAATGGAACCAAAACCAAGATACGCGGATACATTAAAATTATATGAGGTCAGATTTCTCGCTTTATTAGAAGCGTACTCAATTCTGACATGGCAGTTTTCTGGGGAGAATCAGGAAGTTTGTCCAGGTGCGCGGTGGCCTGGTCGGCAATGTGATGCGCTTTCTCGCGGGCATACTGCAACGCCCCGGTCTGAGATATCGCAGCAATCACCTCGGGTAGGCGATCACGACCGCCAGTGCGAATAGCATCAGCAATGATCTTTCTCTGGTCGCGCGTACCTTTGCGCATGGCATGGATGAGTGGCAAGGTCGGTTTTCCCTCGGCCAGGTCGTCGCCAATGTTTTTACCGAGTTTCTCAAACGACGCACTGTAATCCAGTACGTCGTCAATGAGCTGGTAGGCAATTCCGAGGTTGCGACCGTAGTGACCTAATGCGTTGCACACATCATCCGATTCATCCGCAATAGTGGCGCCGATCATGACACCGGCCGCAAACAAAGTTGCGGTTTTCCTTTCCACCACGTTCATGTAGCGTTCTTCGGTGGTGTCCGGATCGTTACAGTTCACCAACTGCAACACTTCGCCTTCGGCAATACGATTAGTCGCGTCGGCCATGATTTGCATGATCCGCATGGAACCGACTTCGACCATCATCTGGAATGCGCGTGAATACAGGAAATCCCCTACGAGCACGCTGGCCTGGTTACCCCAGATGGCGTTGACCGTTTCCCGGCCACGACGCATTACCGAGGCATCCACCACGTCATCGTGCAGCAGCGTGGCGGTATGGATGAATTCGACGATTGCCGCCAGGTTAATGTGGCGTCGCCCTTTATATCCGCAGGCCTTGGCCGAAAGTAACACCAGCATGGGCCGCAGTCGCTTGCCGCCACTGGTGACAATGTAATGACCCAGTTGGTCGACCATGGCAACGTCCGAGGACAGCTGCTGTTGAATAAGCTCGTTTACCTTGCCCAAGTCCTCAGCAGTGAGAATGCGGATATCGTCCAGGGTCATCTATAGGCGTCCGGATGTGGAAGGAGCCGGCATGCTAGGAAGGGGGCGATCAGGAGTCAAGTTTTGCGGCCCGAAGGGTTGTAACTCCCCGATTCCAGAGTGAATTTTCCCGGTTTCGGGGTTTGACCGGGGGCAGGGCAGCCTGTAAAATCCCCGCTCTTTCACGCCGGTTAACGGCGCGCAAAACACGGCAGGAGATTCCAGGGATGTACGCAGTATTTGAAACCGGGGGCAAGCAATACCGCGTAGCCAAGGGTGACACCATCAAGGTGGAACGCCTTGACGCCGAAGACGGTGCCGCGAGTGAATTTGACAAGGTTCTGCTGCTGAGCGACGGCGCCGAAAAGATCACGCTGGGAACCCCGTACGTAGCCGGTGGCAAGGTAATCGCCAAGGTAAAGTCGATCGGTCGCGGTGAAAAATTGCGCATTATAAAGTTCAAGCGCCGCAAACAATACCTGAAGCAGGCCGGTCATCGCCAAGCTTATACCGAAATCGAGATTACTAAAATTAGCGGCAAATAATCGGAAGTGCTGTGTTAGAAATCACTGGAAAATAATCTAAAGCTCCGATTTAATGATTAACGGCAAATAGCCCAGAGTTCCGTATTAAACATAGGCGGCGAGTAAAACCGGACCAAAAACGAGAATTTAGATCAAAGCACATATTAGGGCGAGGATTTAGGTAAGCGTATATTAAGACGAGGGTTTAGGTAAGCGTATATAAAGACGAGGGTTTAGGTAATGGCACATAAGAAAGCCGGCGGCAGCTCAAAGAATGGTCGCGATTCAGTATCAAAACGCCTTGGCGTAAAGCGTTATGGTGGCGAACAGGTCAACGCGGGGAATATCCTGGTTCGGCAGCGCGGCACGAAAATTCACGCTGGTAAAAACGTCGGCAAGGGCAAGGACGATACACTGTTTGCCACGGTAGATGGCCAGGTAGTATTTAAAAACAAAGGGCCGAAGGGTCGAAAATTCGTGAGCGTTGTTTCCGGTTAAGCGGTCAATGCCATGACACAGCGAAAGCCCTGGTAATAACCGGGGCTTTTTTTTCCGCACCTTAAAGTGAAGCAGCATGAAATTTGTTGACGAAGCCAGAGTCAAAGTTATTGCCGGTGACGGCGGCGACGGCTGCGTCAGTTTCCGCCGGGAAAAATATATTCCGCTCGGTGGTCCTGACGGCGGCGACGGCGGTGATGGCGGCAGCATTTATCTGGTCGGTAACTCCGGTCTGAATACCCTAGCGGATTTCAGGGTTACGCGGCGCTACCTCGCAAAACGTGGCGAGAATGGCAGCGGAAAAAATTGTACCGGCAAGAGTGGCCAGGATTTGCAGGTACACGTGCCATTGGGAACACTTGTTTACGACCGCGAAACCGAGGAGTTGATTGGTGACGTTACGCAGCATGATGAAAAACTGCTGGTAGCCAAAGGTGGGTTCCACGGGCTTGGTAACACAAGATTCAAGAGCTCCACCAACCGTGCGCCACGCAAGGCAACCTTAGGAACCAAGGCAGAACGTCGCGAATTGCAGTTGGAACTCAAGTTGCTTGCGGACGTGGGTTTGTTAGGACTTCCGAACGCTGGAAAATCGACCTTGATCCGGGCGGTATCTTCGGCCAAACCGAAAGTTGCGGACTACCCATTTACCACTCTCCATCCTAATTTGGGCGTTGTGTCAGTGTCGCATTCGCGCAGTTTTCTGATGGCGGATATTCCAGGATTAATTGAAGGTGCCGCAGATGGTGCGGGCCTCGGAATCCGCTTTCTAAAGCATTTGCAACGTACGCGCCTGCTCCTGCATTTAGTTGATGTTGCACCAATGGAGGACACGGGCAACGCAGTGGACGATACTAAATCTATTATTGCCGAGCTGGAGAAATTCAATCCTGATCTTCCCAAACGGGAACGTTGGCTCGTTTTCAATAAGCTGGATCTTTTACCGGAGAATGAGCGTACCGCGCGTTGTGATGACCTGGTCAAAGCCCTGGATTGGGCAGGCCCTGTATTCAGGATTGCAGCCATCAATGGCGATGGCACACCTGAACTTTGTGCCGCGATTATGGATTACCTTGAACAGCATCCCAGGCAACAATCATCCCGATGAACTGAATCTTTTTGAGCAATAAAAAAGCCGGTCTCAAAACCGGCTTTTTGCTTGCTGGGTCAATTTACTGCATGGCCCGGATGCGATTGTTCAATCGGCTCTTGTGCCGAGCAGCTTTGTTCTTGTGCAACAGGCCCTTGTCTGCAATACGGTCGATTATTGGTACAACATCTTTGTACGCGGTTTCAGCGGTTGCTTTGTCGCCTTTTTCTACGGCCTTCAGTACCCGCTTGATGTAGCTGCGCAGCATGGAGCGCAGGCTGGCGTTATGACTGTTGCGGCGTACGTTTTGGCGTGCGCGTTTCCTGGCCTGACTGGTATTTGCCAAAGGAATTCTCCTGCAATTCTGTATCGGAATGGTGCCCGAAAAAGACGCGCATCATGCGGATTTCTGCTCAATTTGTCAATACTTTCGGTAACATACGAATTTGCGCGTGACGCCAAAAGCCCATCCTACGTGCATTCGCGGGACACTAAAGGATCATCACACAGGTTTGCACGGACCACCAAAGATTCGTTCTGGGGGATGCGTGGGATACTGCGGTTTGCTCCAAGACGTGTCAGCGCACGGATCGACCAATAAAGGCGTGGTCGCCGCCCGGCTTGGCCGTTATCATGCCGCGGCAGACTTCGGACGTGCAAAAATCATGGCTTCAATGCTCAAATCAACGGGTCTGGTGGGTGGGTACACCTTGTTGTCTCGGGTACTCGGCCTGTTCCGGGACATCGTACTGGCAAAATTCTTTGCCCCGGGGCCTGCCATGGATGCGTTCCTGGTGGCCTTCAAGATTCCCAATTTTATGCGCCGCCTGTTCGGTGAAGGGGCATTTTCGCAGGCCTTTGTGCCGGTCATCTCGGAGCAGAAATCACAAGGATCGGCGCAGGACGTCAAAGACCTGGTCGACGGCGTTGCCGGTACCTTAGGCCTGTTTCTGACAGTCATTACCGTGCTTGGCGTGCTTGGCGCGCCGTTACTGGTCATGATCTTTGCACCGGGCTTTCACGCTGAACCGGAACGGTTCGAACTGACCGTCAATTTGTTGCGAATCACCTTTCCCTACTTGCTGTTTATTTCACTGACAGCATTTGCTGCAGGCATTCTTAATACTTTTGGCCGCTTTGGCGTACCGGCTTTTACGCCGGTATTGCTAAATCTTGCACTGATCTCTGCAGCAATCTGGTTCGCACCGTATTTTTCTGATCCGATTACTGCGCTGGCCTGGGGCGTACTGATTGCCGGTCTCGCACAGCTTGCAATCCAGCTGCCGGCACTTGCGAGGATCGGGCTGGTGCCCGTGCCACGATTAGGGCGGGCGAAAAACGGTGTTCGCCAGATCATGCGCTTGATGTTGCCGGCACTATTTGGTTCGTCCGTGGCGCAAATCAATTTGTTGGTGGATACCTTGATTGCATCGTTTCTGACAGCAGGCAGTATCAGCTGGTTGTATTTCTCGGATCGCTTGATGGAATTCCCTTTGGGTGTGTTCGCCATTGCGCTGGCTACAGTTCTATTACCCAGCCTGTCTGCCCTACACACTAATAAGGACCCCGAGGCATTTTCCAGAACACTGGACTGGGCGTTGCGCCTCGCATTTATCATTGGGCTGCCAGCGGCGCTGGGGCTGTTCATGCTGGCAGGGCCTATCGTGGTCACGCTATTTCAGTACGGGGAATTTAGCGCGCAGGACGTGCGCATGACAGAAATCAGTCTGCAGGCATACGCCATTGGCCTGTTTGGCTTCACGCTAGTGAAAGTGCTGGCACCTGGCTATTTTGCACGTCAGGATACGCGCACACCGGTGCGATTCGGGCTGGTTGCGATGTTCACAAATATCGTCCTCAACCTGGGTCTGGTGGTTTACCTGGTGCAGAGCGAGTATTTTGCACCGCATGCCGGTCTTGCGCTGGCGACTTCAATCGCAGCGCTGCTGCACGGCGCCTTGCTATTCCGTGGTCTGAGCAGGGCAGGGGTTTACGTGCCGGTTAAAGGTTGGATTGGCTTGCAGCTGAGACTGCTGGCAGGTCTTGGCGGTATGGGGGCGTTCCTGCATTTTTTCAGCGGTGAATTGATGGATTGGCAAAATGTTGCGTTGGCGGTGCGTGTCGTTCGACTCGTATTGCTGGTTTCCGGTGGGGCACTGGTTTACTTCCTGTTCCTGTTGCTGCTCGGGTTGCGGCCAGGTCAGTTCAAGGCTCCCACTCAAAGCGAGCCATCCGTATAATCCAGCCTTTTGGACACGACAACAGCATGCGACTAATTCGCGACTTATTGGACACGACAACAGAATGCGATTAGTTCGTGACTATGCACCTGGGGCACGGGATTCACGCAGAACGGTGGTCGCGATCGGGAATTTTGATGGTGTACATATTGGGCACCAGGCGGTTATCAAGCAGGTCCGCAATCTGGCCAGTGAAAAGGGATTGTTGGCAACTGTGGTGTGTTTTGAACCCATGCCGCGTGAATACTTTTCAGCAGCCAAAGCGCCGCCACGTTTGACACGTCTGCGTCGGAAATTCGTGTTGATCGCAAAACACGGTATTGACCAACTGGTTTGTCTGCGCTTTAACAAGGTCATGGCACATATGTCGGCCGAGGGATTTATCGAGCATGTACTCATTCGATCATTACGCGCACGCTACGTGATTGTTGGCGAAGATTTTCGATTCGGACGGGACCGTAAGGGCGATATCAACCTGCTGAAAGAAAAGGGAAACGCTACTGGCTTCGACGTTGTCGCGACGGCTACGGTTCAGGTGCAAGGTGCGCGAGCAAGTAGTACAAGCGTGCGGGAGGCGTTGGCGACTGGAAACCTTAAGCTTGCTGCGCAATTACTAGGCAGCCCGTTTACGCTGGAAGGCCATGTTCGACATGGCGAGAAGATAGGCCGCCAGCTCGGGTTCCCCACTGCAAATGTGCACACGGGTCCCTACCGATTACCCTTGCATGGCGTGTTCGCGGGTACGATCACACTGCGGGATGGCCGAAGACAAAGAGCAGCCGTCAGTATTGGTACCCGGCCGGTGCTGGGGAAGATCAGCGAGGAACTGCTGGAAGTGCATTTACTGGATTTTGACGAAAACCTCTACGGGCAGCGACTGGAAGTAGCCCTGCAGACAAAACTGCGTGACGAGACGGGATTTGATGGATTTGATGCGCTACGTGTACAGATTGAGCGCGATGTGCAACAGGTTCGTAAACTGAATGATTAACTTTAAGCACGCATTGCCGGAATAAATAACGTGGCTGATTACAAAAATACGCTAAACCTGCCAAAGACAGAGTTTCCCATGAAGGCCAATCTGGCCCAGCGGGAACCGGCAGCACTTGCCAACTGGATCGAATCGAATCTTTATCAGGCGATTCGTGATGCCCGCAAAGGCAAACCCAAGTTCATACTCGCGGACGGCCCGCCGTATGCAAACGGTGATATTCACATTGGTCATGCGCTAAACAAAATATTGAAGGACATTGTGGTCAAGTCGCGCAGTCTTGCCGGATTCGACGCGCCGTACGTTCCCGGTTGGGATTGTCACGGGTTGCCAATCGAACACCGTGTGGAAAAAAAGATTGGCAAAGTTGGTCAGAAGGTGGACGCGCGGTCGTTTCGCCAAGCCTGTCGTGAGTTTGCTGCTGAGCAAATAAATAGACAAAGAAAAGACTTCATTCGGCTTGGCGTGTTGGGAGATTGGGATAATCCTTACCTGACCATGGACCCGCTATACGAAGCCAACCAGTTACGCGCGTTTGCAAAATTGATTGCCAACGGTCACTTGTACAAGGGTTACAAACCAGTGCACTGGTGCACTGATTGTGCCTCGGCGTTGGCGGAAGCCGAGGTTGAATACGAAGAAAAGAATTCACCGTCTGTAGATGTACGTTTCGCGATCGTTGATGACGAGGATTTGCTGCAACGCCTGGAGCTTGAAAGAGAAGGCGGCGCCGGACTGTTGTCTATTCCTATCTGGACCACGACGCCCTGGACGCTACCTGCGAACCAGGCTGTTGCTCTGCACCCGGACCTTGACTATGCGCTGGTTCAGTTTGAAGCCGGACAGGGCCCGGAACGCGGGTTATTTGCGACGGACCTGGTGGAATCAGCAATGCAGCGTTATGACTGCGACACATTCGAGGTGATGGGTCGCAGCAAGGGTGAAGCGTTAAAGGGTGTCCTTTTGCAACATCCGTTTTACGACCGACAAGTACCCATCATCCTGGGTGAGCATGTCACCCTTGAATCCGGTACGGGCGCTGTGCATACCGCGCCGGGTCATGGTCACGAGGATTTTGCAGCCGGCGTTGTCAACGGTTTGCCTCTGGAAAACCCTGTTGACGGTAACGGCGTGTTTCTACCGGAAACGGAAATTTTCGCCGGCGAGTACGTGTTCAAAGCCAACGCGCATATTATTGAAGTATTAAAAGCGCGTGGTGCGTTGATTCACAACGAACCCTACAAACACAGTTACCCGCATTGCTGGCGTCACAAGACACCGGTGATTTTCCGTGCCACCCCGCAGTGGTTCATCAGCATGGAAAATACCGCGTTACGCGACCGTGCGCGTAAGGAAATCAGCAAGGTCAGCTGGACACCTACCTGGGGGCAGAGCCGCATTGACGGCATGGTGGAGGGACGGCCCGACTGGTGTGTTTCCCGGCAGCGCTGTTGGGGTGTGCCACTTTCGTTATTCGTGCACAAGGAAACCGGCGAACTGCATCCCGAAACGGGAAGATTGCTGGAAGAAGTTGCCAAACGAGTCGAAGCTGACAGCATTGACGCCTGGTTTGACCTTGATCCCGAGGAACTGCTGGGCGATGACGTGGAAACCTATGAAAAAGTTACCGATACGCTGGATGTCTGGTTTGATTCCGGTGTAGTGCATTTCTGTGTTCTGGAAAAACATGCGGATCTTAAAGTCCCTGCCGATTTGTATCTTGAGGGTTCAGATCAGCACCGCGGCTGGTTCCAGTCCTCGTTGCTGACGTCTGTCGCTATTCGTGATGTCGCACCGTATAAAGCGGTGTTGACGCATGGCTTCATCGTGGACGCACGGGGTCGCAAGATGTCCAAATCGCTGGGCAATGTCGTGGCGCCGCAACAGGTTATCAAGACCTTGGGCGCGGACATTTTGCGGTTGTGGGTAGCCGCCGTGGATTTTGGCCAGGAAATCCGGGTTTCCGATGAAATCCTGAAGCGCATGGCGGATACTTATCGCCGCATTCGCAACACCATTCGGTTTTTGCTGGCTAACCTGAACGGCTTTGAACCCGATCAGCATGCGCTACCGGAAAAAGAAATGCTGGCACTGGATCACTGGATTGTGCGCCGCGCCTCGCAGTTGCAACAAGATGTACTAGCTGCCTATGAGCGTTACGAGTTTCACCATATCTACCAGAAGATTCACAATTTCTGCATTGTGGACTTGGGGAGTTTTTACCTGGATGTGATCAAAGACCGGCAGTACACGATGCAGGAAAATAGCCGTGGCCGGCGGTCGTGCCAGACTGCGCTTTATCATGTAGCCGAGGCCATGGTGCGCTGGTTGGCGCCTATATTGAGTTTTACCTCTGAAGAAATTTGGCAACACCTGCCCGGTAAACGCGGTCAATCAATATTCCTGGAAACTTGGTACGCGTTTCCTGATCTTGGCCCTGAGGACGAGATTGACTGGCAGAGCGTGCTTGACGTGCGCCAGGCAGTGTCACGCGCACTGGAAACACTACGTGTTAACGGTGACATCGGCTCATCACTCGATGCCGAGGTTAAGCTGTTTTGTGAACAAGCCATAGCTGACAAGTTGGCCAAATTGGGCGATGAATTGCGTTTTGCGTTAATCACATCGACCGCAACGATCCACCGCAT
>JAZFYH010000111.1:0-2686 GCA_036443475.1 Gammaproteobacteria bacterium
TTTCCTGCGCGCTTTCACCGACTATTTCGGGATCGATGGCCGACGGCAATATAATGTCCGGAATAACGCCCTGGTGCTGCGTGCTTGCGCCAGTTACCCGGTAATACTTGCCCGTGGTCAGTTTCAGTTGGCCCGGTTCCTTGTTCTTGATTTTCCAGCCGTTACGCCGCTTTAGATCAACCAGTGTTTGAACGGTACCTTTCCCATAGGTTGTGGAACCGACAACCAGGCCTCGACCGTAATCCTGTATTGCGCCAGCAAAAATCTCGGAAGCGGAGGCGCTATAACGGTTCACGAGGACCATCAGTGGGCCCATATATTCAATGCCTGCTTCCCGGTCTTCGAAAAGCTGAATTTTGCCATCGCTATTACGAACCTGGACTACAGGGCCCTTGTCAATAAACAGGCTTACGAGTTCTGTGGCCTCCCACAGACTGCCACCGCCGTTGTTACGTAAATCAATGATGATCCCTTCGACGCTCTCTTTTTCCAGTTCTTTCAGTAACCGCCGTACATCACGAGTGGTACTACGGTAATTTGCTTCGCCTGCCTGCAACGCTTTGAAGTCCAAGTAAAACGCAGGCACTTCAATTACGCCGACTCTGTAATTGTTTGCTTCACGTTCGACTTCCACGACCTTTTTTTGGGCTGCCTGCTCTTCAAGTTTAATTTCGCTGCGCACCAGGCGGATCGCTTTTTCCGGTGCTCCGGGCGCTTCGCCGGCCGGTAAAATTCGTAAGCGCACGACGCTATTGGCCGGGCCGCGGATCAGTTGGACTACGTCATCCAGACGCCAACCGATGACGTCGGTCATTACTTCTTCATCGCCCTGCGCGACTCCGGTAATCCGATCATTTTCCTTTAGCAAACCAGTTTTGTCGGCGGAACCTCCGGGCAGGATGCGCATAACTGTTACATATTCATTTTGATTTTGTAGCGCCGCACCAATTCCCTCGTATGAAAGACTCATACGAATCTGAAATTCTTCGGAGTCTCGTGGCGAAAAATACTCCGTATGCGGATCCATAACATAGGCATAGGCGTTAATAAAAATTTCGAACACGTCTTCGCTTTTTACTTGGCCAATTCGACGTCTGAAGTTGGTGTAACGATTTTTAAGTGTTTCCCGAGCCTCGTCCCAGGTCTTGTCGGTTAGAATTAACCCGATCGCATCATTTTTTACCCGCATCCTCCAAATCTCATTTAGCTCACGCCGGCTTTTTGCCCACTCATGTTCACGACGATCAAACACGTAGGTTTCATCTACATTGAATCGCGGTTCTGTTTCCAACAGTTTAATCGCATGTTCAAAGCGTGCATCAATGCGTTCCTGGAATACGCGGTAAATCACGAATGCGGGTTCTACATTCTGTGCCTTTATGTGGTCATCCAGAACATCACGGAATTTTTCAAAACTGTCGATATCCTGCTGCAGGAAGTAGATTCGATTGGGGTCAAGTACCTCAAGATATCGTTCGTATATGCGTGCGGAAAGTGAGTCATCAAGTTCGTGTCTGGTGTAGTGGTAATACTTGAGCATGTCAGCCACCAGATCGTTGATCACCCGCTGCTCGGGTTTTTGCACTAATTTGGATCCACCAACGTCGCGGTTTGCTTCCAAACCAGCCGCATTGGCTGCCAGGATCAAACCCGCAATCAGACTCAGTAAACCTGCCCACAACGGCTTTCGCATTGGTCTTGCTCCTCGCGTTATCGGAAAATTGAACGATATGCTGGAAAACTTTGGCATAGATGCCAGTAGATTGGAACATTTATGCGCTCGGCAAGTTCCTTGGAGCGCTGCAATAACGGGCCGGGGGTTATAATCCCAGCCTGGATACCGCTAGGAAGTGTGATTGTGCGACCGCTGGCAGTTGTAAATGGTGTGCTTCTGGGTTCCCTGAGCTCGATTTTCCTTGGCCTGGCGGTAGTGGTTTTCATTTTTTACGTTTTGGGCACGGAAAATCCGGCCTTGCGCGATGAATTGCCGGCCTTATGGATCAGCACTCTGGGTTTTGGCGCTTTGGCCGCCATTTCGGCGTGGGCGTTCGTGGGGCAACTAAAAACCACCTTTTGGCGGTGGTACGCGGAAGTCGTCCTGATTCTTGCGTTGTCCGGGATGGGCTGGTATTTCCTGGTGTAGCGTATCTTGTGAGTGATTACTACCTTAGTCAGCGCCGGCAGGCACCAGCACGTCTTCCGGATCGATTCTTTCTATCTTCAAGCCGAGGTAGGCATAAATGGCCGCCATCAGCGGATTGATGTAATTGAAGAAAGCAAAAGGCAGATAAGTCAGGGTCGCAACTCCCAAGGTTGATGCCATGTAGGCTCCACAGGTATTCCACGGAATTAGCGCAGAGGTGATCGTCCCGGCATCTTCCAGGGCTCGGGATAGATTCACGGGCGCAAGGCCTCTACGTTGAAACTCGAGCCGGTACAGCCTGCCCGGCAATACAATTGCGATGTATTGATCTGCCGCGATGACATTAGTGCCAAAGGTGGTGAGTAGCGTGGTGATAATTAACGATGCGGTGCTGTTCACGGCCTTCAATGCGGTTTCAAGCAGACGCAGCAGGATACCCGTTTTTTCCAAAATGGCACCAAACGCCATTGCGCAAATGATCAACCACACCGTCAAGAGCATACTGCTCATACCCCCACGTGACAGCAGTTCATCGACCGTAGT
>JAZFYH010000112.1:0-11713 GCA_036443475.1 Gammaproteobacteria bacterium
ATCGAAACGGTAATCGGCTCAAGAAAGAATCCAGTCCTTACCTATTGCAACACGCTGACAACCCAGTCGACTGGTTTCCTTGGTGCGAAGAAGCTTTTGAAACGGCCAGACGTGAAGACAAGCCGATCATTCTTTCCATAGGCTACTCATCCTGTCATTGGTGTCACGTGATGGCGCATGAGTCTTTTGAGAATCCGGACGTTGCCGAGCTGATGAACGAAGAGTTCATTAATATAAAGGTCGACCGCGAAGAGCGTCCAGATGTTGACCGCATATACCAGACGGCACACCAGATTCTTACCCAGCGTCCAGGTGGCTGGCCGCTTACGGTTTTTTTGAATCCCGATGACCTGGTACCGTTTTTCGCCGGGACCTACTTTCCAGCGGAACCGCGCCATGGATTGCCGGGGTTTCATGATCTTTTGCAACAGACCGCTGATTTTTACCATCGCAATCGAGAGGACCTTATTCGCCAGAATCGCTCCATGGAACGGGTATTTCGCGATCTCAAACCAGAGGGATTACCGGAAGGCGCAACGATAAATCTCGACCCCTTCTTTCGAGCTCGCCACATTCTTGAAACGGAGTTTGATCCACGCTACGGCGGGATTGGCACCGCACCAAAGTTTCCGCATGCGCCGGCTCTGGAACTGCTGATGCTGCACGCGCAGTACGCCAAACTTGCGGGCGATGCAGATCGTCCGGCGGAACGCATGACCCTGTATTCGCTAAAACGAATGATGGAAGGCGGCCTGTTTGATCAGGTCGGCGGCGGATTCTGCCGCTATTCAGTCGATGCCATGTGGGAAATTCCACATTTTGAAAAAATGCTTTATGACAACGGCCCTTTACTTGCGCTGCTGGCGGATGCTTGGCGAATCAGCGGTGATATGGAATTCGCCCGGACGGCGCATATGACCGCTCGTTGGGCGTTACGTGAAATGCAGTCCGACGCAGGCGGTTTTTATTCCGCCATCGACGCAGACTCAGAAGGCACAGAAGGAAAATTCTACGTCTGGGACAAGAACGAAATTCAGCAGCACCTTGACGCCAAAGAATTTGAACTGTTTGCGGCACGTTACGGCCTGGTCAGGCCGGCAAATTTCGAGGGCAAATGGCATCTGCATGTTTATGAAAGCCTGGAATCCCTGGCAAAAGCGCGCGACACAGATGTAAAGAACATAACAAAAATCCTGGATAGAGCGCTGGAGAAGATTTATGCCGTGCGTGAAAAACGCGTACCGCCAGGCAAGGACGACAAAATTCTCGCTTCCTGGAACGGCCTCATGATCCGTGGTCTGGCCATGGCAGGCCGCCTGCTGCAGGAACCTGAGTACGTCGAGGCAGCAAAACGTGCAATGCGTTTCATACATGAAAACATGTTCAAGGACGGTAGGCTGTACGCCACTTATTCCGGGAACGAGGCCAGACACCCGGCATACCTGGATGACTACGTGCAGATAGCTGGCGCAGCACTTGAACTGATTGAAGCGGAATGGGATGGCGCGTTATTAAGTTTTGCAGAAGAGCTCATTGAAATCGTGCTCGACCAATTTGAGGACTCTGAAATTGGCGGTTTCTTTTTTACCGCCAAAGATCATGAATCTCTGATTCATCGTCCCAAAACCTTTGCGGATGAATCCATGCCATCGGGCAACGGTATTGCAGTGCGCGTGCTGACACGTCTCGGTCACCTACTTGGCAATACAGGCTACCTTCAGGCTGCTGAGCGTGCGTTACGGGCTGCATTCCCCAGCATGCTGAAGTTCCCACACGGTCACCCGACACTTTGTGTTGCATTGCTTGAATACCTCGACCCGTCGGAAAACATTGTTATCCGCGGCGACAAGAAACTGATGAAACGCTGGCAGGATTTTCTTGACGGACGCCTGTATCTCGGGCGCATGGTGTTTTGTATTCCAACTGACGCCGACGATGTTCCGTCGATACTCGCTGACAAATCGCCGCGCGGGGACATTGTCGCCTACATTTGCAAGGGAACAACTTGCTCCCCACCGGTGCAGGACAGAAATGAGTTAATTGAGAGACTAAACGACAGTCACCGGCAGGCAAATCTTAGTGCATGATCCGGTGCCAACTCCCGTTTTCCAGACGCAATTCGTAAGTGGGCCAATAATGCAGATCTGTTTTCAAGGTGATCACTCCGGCACTGCCATCCCAATTCAAAACCTTTAGCCGCACTGCCTCACCATTTTGCTTGTTCTTCACCACGGCCAGGAACGCGTCCAGGTCCGGCGTAGGATTGCCATCCACCTCAACGATTCGCAAACCGGGTTGCAAGCCGTATCTACTGGCTGGTGAACCGAAATTGTAATAGGCGATAAATAACCCCTCGCGTTCAATACCCCGTTGCGCCGCAACGGCGCGATGCGGTTTCTGCAATTGCGCCCCAGACCACACCAGCACCCGGTTCGTGTCGCGTCCGTCGAGATGCACCGTGTCTAATTCGATCTCCTGCAGGCCGCCATCCCGAAGGATAGTTAGCTTGACCCGCTCCTTGCGACTGGCGCGTTCAACATGGCGGAAGGTAATTACAACGTTGCCATCTATAGCCAGCAGTAGATCGCCTTCACGCAAGGCCTCCGCTGCAGGCGAGCCAGCTACCAGCCGCGCAACGGCAAGCACACGCCGTTTCTGGCCCCCTATGCGTTCAATGCGGCGTGCCCAATTTTCGTCCAGACCGATCTTGCGTGCACTGGAAAGCGGCATGTAATAAAACTCGATCTCTAGTGAGCGTATTCCGACTCGGTCGGAATTCTTGACTCCCTGCAGGAATTCTCTGATTAGTTCGGCCGATACACCCATGTTGGTTTGTGCCGTTGTCCGCCCATTCTGGTACGCAAAACTCGACCAAAGTGACACAACGTTGCCATTGCGGTCCGCCAACACACCATCAATATTCTGTGGTGGATTAACCAGGCTGGTGGTTTCGAGATTCGATTCACGGAACCTGAAGGTATTGGACAAAGGAAACCTGACAGGATCGGTCGACGCCACTTCACTCTTCTGCGCTGACAGGGTCTGGTCCGCCTTGTAGCCGACGACCCAGACGTCTTCGCCATTCTGGAGTTCGCGCATCGATAATGACGCGCTTTCAATAGGCGTATCGCCAAGCAAAGCCGGGTCAAAACTGATCATTGCCAGGTTGTGCAAAGGATGTACAAACTCTACTTTGCCGCGAATTTCCGCAGAACCTGCCACGGTAAACCGGACCTCACCCAACGAAACCGGAACTGTGTTTCGATCAACGACTACCAAGCCCCGTTCAGCGTCAACGATCAATCCAGTGCCATAGTAATGCGCGCCGTCAACACCATCTATTAGATATGGCATATCAAAATTTACGAACACAAGTGAATGCGCGAGCCGGTCCGCACGTTTGTCATCATAAGCCGGTATTGTGGCATTTAACGGTTGCGTTTCGTGCGGCGCCGATTCAGGTTGTTGTATTGGATTGCATGACCACAATCCTTGTTCGTCGTTGCGCTTACACCGATTAGCAGGGAACCAGCGCCAATCCATATAAATAATACCCAGCGACTCACGGTTGGGGTCGTCAAAATTGAAGAATCGTAATGTGGCGCGTTCACCGTCTGTTAGTTGTTCCAGATGATGCTGGAAGTCATCCAGTGTTGTAACCGATTCGCCGTTTACCGTCGTAATGACCGCGCCACGCGATATCCCCGCAGTGCCAAAAACGTATCCGGAATTGGCGACGTAAATACCCTTTGGTGGCATGTTCAGGTGACGTGCCTGCTGATAGGAAAGCTGGTTTACGACACTACCCCCAAATTCAACCAGCTCCGATGGTGTTATGGCGTGTAAATCATCCACTGGGCTTTCGACTGAAATGACACGCCCACCGCGTTCCAGTTCGAGAGTTATCGTCTTGTTGACATGACTGTCCAGCACTTCTTCCAGAGGAATGAAACTGGTCAGTAGTTTGCCGTTGACGCGCACCAGGATATCACCAGGTTCCAACGCGGCTGCGCCGGGACCGTCAGGAACAACTTGCTCCACGACGAGCATGCCGGTTCCCTCTGGGAATTTTCGTCGGAACAAGGCTTCTGTTTCTTCGCGCAAACCAAGCCGGCGCAATTCATCGTACGGTTGGTGGATGAATGTCGTTTGTAAGCTGCCACGGGTTACCGGCTTACCCTCTTTTATCAATGCCAGCGCTCGTCTGACTCGATCTAGCGGCAGGAAAAAACTGCTTGCGGCACTCACATGACCGCCGGCGTTCAATGCGACGGCACTACCTTGTACATCGATGACCGGCGAGCCGCTGGAGCCGCCACTGGTACTGGACGCCGCCTGTATATAAAACGTATTGAAGTCATTGTAGTTACCGCGACCGTAATCCGGTGCTTTACGATCCAGACGTGCGATTGTGCCAGCAAGGATAGAAAGCTGTTCGCCGGCATCATTACCTATAACGCGCACTTCTCGCCCCACCGTGGCGCGTTCGGGACGCAGGGGAATCGCTTTGGGTGCAAGATAGCGAAGACTCGCAGGGTCGTATTTGAAAATACCAAAGTCATGCACCGGGTCACGATAAACCGGTTGTAGCGCAACTTCTTCGTTGTTATGAAATATGGCCTCAGCAATAACCGGTCCGGGTTGGACCACGTGACGATTGGTAAGAATGTAACCATTTTCCGTATCCACAACGAAGCCAGTTGCCTGACTCGACAGGTTCCACTCAGTATCGAAAGCGCGTGTCGCGTCAACGCGGATAGACACGATGGCCGGCGCTACACTTTCAATGGTATCAGTCCACGCTGACCGGGATTCTGCGGCCTGCCCTTGCAAAGCCGGTAAGAAGAAAAGATATGCAACAATTCTCGCTGTTTTCAATGTACTTTCCGTTTCGTATCCACGCTACCTGTAACGGTAACCGAATACACGCTCGAAGTGGTCGGAAAACCCCTCCGGGGTGTACCGATGATTTTGTGTTCCATGATGTGCAATTTTTATTGACCCGGCGAGCGACGCGATGTTCCCGGTGGTTTGCCAATCGAGGCTATTTTGCAATCCGAACAGTAATCCAGCTCGGTAAGCATCACCGCAACCGGTCGGATCCACAATCGCCTCCGGCTTGATTACCGGTATTTCCAGCTTACCCTCAGTGGTGTAGATGAATGAACCCTCTCCGCCACGCGTCACGATCAACGCTTCGACACGGCCCGCGATATCCTCAATAGACTTACCGGTGCGGTTGGCAAGTAACTCCGATTCATAGTCGTTCACGGCAACCCAGGTCGCTTTGTCAACAAAATCCAGCAGCTCCTCGCCACTGAACATGGGCAAGCCCTGCCCGGGATCAAAAATAAATGGAATGCTCGCCGCTGCAAACTGATCGGCGTGCTGCAACATGCCATCTCGCCCGTCGGGCGCCACGATACCGAACTTGATTCCGCTATCGGCTGGTATCCGATTTTCGTGTGCATAATTCATTGCACCGGGATGAAAAGCCGTTATTTGATTGTCATCCTTATCGGTAGTGATATACGCTTGGGCAGTATAGGAACTAGCTATTCGCTTGACGTAAGTCTGATCAATACCTTGTTCGTTCATCCACTCACTATACGGTTCAAAATCGGACCCGACGCTCGCCATGGGAACAACATCACCCCCCAACATTTTCATGTTGTAAGCGATATTCCCGGCACAACCGCCAAACTCACGCCGCAATTCCGGTACCAGGAAAGACACGTTCAGAATATGAACCTTGTCGGGAAGAATATGATCTTTAAACTGACCGTCGAACACCATGATGTTGTCGTACGCAATAGATCCACACACCAATACGGTCATTTTTATCTCCGGAAGGTAGTTCGTGCACTAACCAGCAAGCACCAAGACCCAGGTCATGAGAGCAATGCCCAGTGCAACGAGAACAGCCGCCGAGCCCATGTCCTTGGCCAGGCCTGACAATTCATGCCGCTCGGATCCCATTCTGTCCACGACGGCCTCAATGCCGGTGTTAAGAAGCTCGGTGAGCAGGACCAACAGTACGCTGGAAACAAGCAGGATTTTTTCTACCTGTGTGTTACCCACCCAGATACCCAGCGGGCAAAAAATAATTGCGCCCAGAATCTCCAGCCGAATGGCTTCCTCGTTAATAAATCCATGCTTCAAGGCGGAAAAGGAAACACCTGTCGCACGAACCAGCCGGCGTATGCCAGTAAGTTTTTCCTGTCCCATCTACTCTTTCGCTGCCTGCTTCCAGGCAAGATCCAGTTCACGGGCCGCCTTGACCTCATCAAGGCGTCGCACCGGTAGCGTGTACGGGGCGCCCTGCAGTTTTTCCGGGTCGATTTTAGCTTCTTCAAGAATCTGTGCCATTGCATTGACGAAGCCGTCAATTTTCTCGCGTGATTCCGTTTCAGTCGGTTCGATTAAGAGACATTCCGGCACCAGCAGCGGGAAATACGTGGTCGGAGCGTGGTAACCAAAATCCAGCAAGCGCTTGGCAAAGTCCATGGCAGTGCTGCCCATTTCCTTGGCTTCCTGCTTCAGCGTGACAATGAATTCGTGACTGGCGCGGCGGTTCGGATAGGCCAGCTTGAAACCAGCCTCAGTAAGGCCTGTCATCATGTAGTTGGCATTTAATGTTGCAAAGTCGGCGACACGTGTCATGCCTTCGCGACCGAGCATGCGTGCGTAAACGTAAGCGCGCAGCAAAACACCTGCATTACCCATGAATGCAGAAAGCCGACCTATGCTTTGTGGGTAGTCGTTCTCATCCAGCCATTTGTAACCGTCACCGTCACGGCCAACTACCGGGATTGGCAAGAACGGCAACAGACGTTCGCCCACACCCACGGCACCGGCACCGGGACCACCACCACCGTGCGGCGTCGAAAAGGTCTTGTGCAAATTCAAGTGGATGACGTCAAAACCCATGTCGCCCGGCCGCACCTTGCCGAGAATCGCATTCAGGTTGGCACCATCATAATAAAGCAGGCCACCTGCCTCATGCACTATTTTGGAAATCTTGCGAATTTCGCGCTCGAATACACCCAGAGTTGACGGATTGGTTAACATGATGCCGGCCGTTCTGGGCCCAACTGCTTCCTTCAACGCCGCAATTTCAACGTCACCGTTACGATCCGTCGGTATTTCCTTGACCTTGCAGCCACACATTACAGCGGTAGCGGGATTGGTACCGTGCGCCGCATCCGGCACCAGGATTTCATCACGCTCGTGATCACCCCGCGCCTCGTGATAAGCACGAATCATCATTACGCCAGCCAACTCACCTTGTGCACCCGCCATCGGCGCCAGCGAGACGCCGCGCATACCGCTTACTTCATTCAATATTTCCTGTAACTCGTATAAACAAGCCAGAAAACCCTGGCCGTGTTTTACCGGGGCAAGTGGATGTCGTGACAGGAATTCCGGCAGCATGGCCAGCGCATTGCAGGCGCGAGGATTGTATTTCATGGTGCACGATCCGAGCGGGTAGAACTCCGTGTCAATGGAAAAATTCTTGCGTGACAATCGCGTGTAGTGCCTGACCACTTCCATTTCCGAAACTTCGGGCAACAACGGCGGATCTTTGCGCCGTAGATCAGCAGGAATCGCTGACGTGTCGGCGTCAACCAACGGAGCCTGCGCGGTGGCAGCCCGACCCTTTCTTGAATGTTCGAATATCAGCATTTTACCTGGGTCATCCGTTCAGTTATTAAGCCGACATAGCCATTTTCAGTATCGATTTCATGGCTGCTACGTAATGTTGAATATCCGCAGCGGTTTTCGTTTCGGTTGCACAAATCAATATCGCGTTTCCCAGTTCCGGATAATATTCAACCAGACTCAGCCCACCGATAATTCCCTGTCTAGCCAAACCTTCGAGTACAAACTCGGTCGGTTTGTCGGTAACAATAACGCTTTCGTGGAAATGCACGCCGTCAAAACATTTCCTTACGCCGTTAAGACTGGTCAGCGCATCCGCCAGCTTGCGCGTGTTGGCGTGACTGTGCGCTGCCACCCGTTGTAGACCCTGTGGGCCTAATAAGGCCATGTAGATTGTTGCCGCCGTGACCAGCAAACCCTGGTTGGTGCATATGTTCGAGGTCGCTTTTGAACGGCGAATATGTTGTTCACGCGCTTGCAGCGTTAAGACGTATCCGGGCTTGCCATCAAGGTCCACGGTACGGCCTACAATGCGGCCGGGCATCTGCCTGACAATGGCTTGCTTGCAACAAAGTAATCCGAAATACGGACCGCCTGATGACAGCGGCACACCCAGCGGTTGACCTTCGCCACATACGATATCCGCGCCCTGTTTTCCCCATTTGCCGGGTGATTTCAACAACGCCAAAGAGATTGGATTTACGACGCTAATTGCCAGTGCGCCCTGATCGTGTGCCCAGTCGGTCATGGCGTCAGCATTTTCCAGCGCGCCAAAGAAATTCGGCTGCGGTATGACTACTGCGGTAATGTCTTCGCCGCTAAACTTTTCGAGCTGCGTAATATCTGTTTTGCCTGTTTCACGCAGAAATGGCAGAGCTTCAAATGTGATGTTCTGTGTACCAGCGATCGCTGCCGCAACTTTGCGGTACACCGGGTGCACAGTATCGGGCAAAAGTATGCGGCGTGATTTTGATCCGCGGTTGGCGCGCACGGCCATTAACGCCGCTTCGGCCAACGCCGATGCACCGTCGTAAAGCGATGCATTGGACACATCCATACCCGTGAGGGACGCCATCATAGACTGGTATTCATACGTCAATTGCAGCGTGCCCTGGCTGGCTTCAGCCTGGTACGGTGTGTAGGCGCTGTAGAATTCGCCGCGCGTGGTGATCTCCCACACGACCGCAGGAATATGGTGCTCGTACGCTCCAGCACCAATAAAATTGAGCATTGCACCGTCTAGCGCCGCACGTTCATGCATGATGCGCGAAATTTCCATTTCTGAAACCGCACCCGGAACGCCGGAAATGTCCTTGGTGCGCAGCGCATCAGGAATCTCGTCAAACAGTTCTTCGATGCTGTCGACACCAATGACCGCAAGCATCTCCCGGATATCATGCTCGGTATGGGGAATGAATGGCATCAGCGATTCCGCAATCTGGGTGGTGGCTCGAGTTTCACGCGTTCTCTTCGTCAACGACAGCCTGGTACCCGGCTGCATCCAGCAGGGCATCGGTTGCACTGGCATCGGCCGGGTTGATCTTCATGATCCAGCCCGCACCATACGGATCGTTGTTGACATCTTCCGGCGCGTCCGCTAAGGCATCGTTACCACCAATGACTTCACCGGCTACCGGTGCATAAATGTCCGAAGCAGCCTTGACCGATTCAAGTACAGCGCAGGATTCTCCTGCTTCGACAGTGCGACCCGCTTCCGGCGCTTCAACAAATACCAAATCACCCAGCGCTTCCTGCGCATAGTCGGTGATACCGATGACCAGCGTGCCGTCCGCTTCGACGCGTATCCATTCATGGGACTTGGTGTACTTCAGTTCGGCAGGTAATTGGCTCATTGGAAAACTCCGTTATCAACAAACATTCAACTCCGAATAGACATCCAGTTCTAACAATTATTTTGGCCCTAGTAATGTTCCAGTTTGAAGAAATATTCAGTCCTTAATAGATCTCCGTGCAAATAATAATTTAGAACTTACACAATCACCGCTGCAAACGCTGATTTAAACCTTAATTTCGCCGTGGCGTACGAACGGCGGTTTAACAATTCGCGCGGGCAATAATTTGCCGCGTATCTCCACTTCACAGCGTGTTCCCGCACCAGTAGGAACACGCGCCAGCCCAATGGATTTTTCCAAAGTAGGCGAAAAGGTACCGCTGGTTACTTTGCCCTGACCCACTCCATCAACCACGACCTTCTGGTGACTCCGCAACACGCCACGTCCCTCCAGTATCAGGCCGACGAACTTTTGTGCAACGCCTTTGGCACGAGCCGCTAGCAGCGCGCTGCGGCCGATAAAGTCGCGATTCTCCGGTTCCCAGGCAACTGTCCAGCCAAGGCCGGACTCAAGCGGAGAGGTGGATTCGTCCATATCCTGCCCGTACAGATTCAACGCCGCTTCCAGTCGCAGGGTGTCTCTCGCTCCCAATCCTGCGGGTTTCACGCCTGCATTAACCAGGCTCTGCCAGAACTCCGCGGCTTCCTCGGCGGGTAACAGAATCTCGAACCCATCCTCGCCCGTATAACCTGTGCGGGCAACAAAATGGCTGTCCAGCTGCATAGCAGAAAAGGGCTTGAGATCAAGTGCTGCGTGCGAATCCGAAAACAATGCAGCGGTTTTCTCGCGCGCCTTGGGCCCTTGTACGGCCACCATAGCCAAGTCCAGCCGCTCCTCGAGGTTGACTGAGAACACTTCGGCCTGCTTACTGATCCAGGCCAGATCTTTGTCGCGTGTGGCCGCATTGAGCACCATGCGAAAATGTGACTCATCAACTAAATAGACTATAAGATCGTCGATAATGCCGCCATCTTCGGTCAACATGCAGCTATAGAGCGCCTTTCCAGGGCGCAGTAGCTTGCCAATATTGTTGGCAAGCAGGTGAGCAAGAAACGGTCGGGTTCGATCACCCCGTAGTTCCAACACCGTCATGTGTGATACGTCAAATATGCCCGCTTCCCGCCGCACGGCATGGTGTTCTTCGATCTGCGAACCGTAATTAACCGGCATATCCCAGCCACCAAAATCCACCAGGCGAGCGCCGGCTTCGACGTGCACATTATATAAAGGTGTTCGTTTACCCATGCTCTGCCTGTTTAGTATTCCGGTTCGGTCGAACGCAAAGGGGCGGTAGCCCGTAAAGCTGCCGCCCCTCCAAAATCTAGTGTTACCGGGTGCTTCCTGTGAATATCGTTGCGGCGCATTCGTTTGAACACTCCTGCCGTCATGCATAAATCTCAGGACTTCGGGAGCCCGCCAGCGAGCGCAAGATGATACCCAAATACACCTATTAACACCACGCGCAACACTTTGCCCGTTTGACTTGGTTGAATTCCGCCCGGAAACTGAGCGCCCGTTGCAATCATTGAAAACGCACTCACGGAGATAACAAGCATGAGCATGCGACACCTTAAAGAAGCCCTGTGTGGGGCGGCACTGTGCCTGGCAACTGGATCGGCGGCGGCCGACTCAGTCAGCGATCTGCGTGGCCTATTCAACCGGGAATGGCAGCGCAACCTGGCCGAAAATCCAATCACCGCATCCTTCCTCGGTGTCATGCAGTTCAACGGAAAATGGCCGGACCTGAGCTTGAGTGCGATTACTACAAGTCACCAGGCTGACTTAGCCGCAGTGGACGCATTACGCGCCATTGATCGTAGCGACTTACCCACTGATGAGCAGTTGAACTATGACCTGTTTAAACAACAACTGAAAAATAGTATCGAGCGTTACGCTTATCGTGATTTTCTCATGCCCATCAATCAGCGTAACGGCATACAGACTGCTGACCAAATTGCAGAATTGCTGCCGTTTACCGGCGAACAACATTACCGCGACTGGGTAATGCGCCTGGAAACACTTGGTGACTATATGGAACAGACCATCGCGTTACTGGATTCCGGCGTAAAGGAAGGCCGAACCCAGGCGCGCATTGTTATGCAACGGGTGCCGAAGCAGGTTGCAGCGCAAATTGTTGACGACCCTGAACTAAGCCCTTGGTATGCCCCGTTCAAGAAAATTCCGGAATCGTTACCTAC
>JAZFYH010000113.1:0-4211 GCA_036443475.1 Gammaproteobacteria bacterium
GCTAACCGTGTCGCGCGAACTGGCGACGTATTTCGAATCCACGGTCAATGAAACAGGTGGCAACGCGAAACTGGTAGCCAATTGGGTGATGGGCGATTTTTCTGCCGCACTGAATCACGACAATCTCGATGTCGGCAAAGCACCCGTTACGCCAGCAATGCTGGCCGGCATGCTGAAACGTATTCTCGACAACACCATCTCGGGCAAAATCGCCAAGGACGTGTTCGAAACCATGTGGCAGGGCGAGGGCGTGGCTGACGAAATTATTGAAAAGAAAGGCCTGAAGCAGATCACTGATACGGGCGCGCTGGAAAGCATTATCGATGAAGTCATCGCGGCCAATCCGCAGCAACTGGAACAGTATCGCGCCGGCAAAGACAAATTGCTGAGTTTTTTTGTCGGCCAGGTCATGCAGAAGACCAAGGGCAAGGCCAACCCTGGCCAGGTCAACGAGCTGCTGCGCAAGAAACTGGTCGGCTGATCCTCGCCCTGACTTGTTCTTTGACTGTCACGCTTTGTTAAATATCAAATATTTCCAGCTCGCGTTCCTCGGCCGCGCCCGATTTGCAATCCCAGGCACGAATTTCCAGAACGCCCTTGGTGCCGAGAGTAATGGTGAGTAAAACTGTCGGTTTCTGAATGGTAGAAATAATCGATGCGTCGGGCGTATCGATGACGTTGGCGTAAATCTGAAACAAGGCGAACAGTGCATCGTCTCGTTCAACGTTGCGCGGGCTGCCTGGCTCGGCGCAGAAGTATTTTCCATTCTTGCTTAGGTAGATTCGGCCAATACCGTGTTGGTTGGCGCGTTGTGTTGCGATACACAACAACTGATCAGCCAGCGTACGAGGCAGGCGTAAAATTTCAGACATTTTCTATTTAACCGCGACGAAGTTGCCGCTGAATTCACCGACCAATTCACCGGCGCTGTAAATGTCTGCATGCAGCGCAAGCCGTGCCTTACCGCGTTTCGTGAATGCCAACTCAAAGCGTTGCAATTCGTTATCGCCTGGCATCGGGCATTTCGCCATGAAGTCGGCAATTACTGGCTTCAGGTAACGCACGTGGTTATCCTGGATGACTATCTGTTGTTCTGGATGCTCGTGCAGCAGAATCCACAACAGCCCCCAACAAGATAATGTTGCCAGGCCGCTGATACTGCCGCCAAATGCGGTCCCTATGTGGTTCTTGTTTGCTTGCAGCGGTGCAAACAGAGTCAGGCCGCTGTCATCCAAATCTTTCACCTGCACGCCCATTTGCGGCACCAGTGCGATACAAGTATCCAGGTATTCCTGCAACGCTTGCATGGACGCTGCCGGATTTTTAACTGTCAGGCTCATGCGCTGGTCGCCGAATGCAGGGGTGAGCAAACCGGACAAGCCGGTTCACGAAGAATAATACTGCTGCGCCAACCGGATGTGAGTGCATCGTAAACCAGCAGCTTTCCAGTTAAGGGTTGGCCGATGCCAGTAAGAATTTTTATGGTTTCCACCGCCTGCATGCTGCCCAAGACGCCGACAACCGGCGACAGGATACCGTTGGAACGGCAATCCTCGCTGCCTTCCGCGTACTCATCGTACAGACAGGCGTAACAAGGGCTGGCGGGATCTTTCGGGTTGAATACGGTGATGTGTCCTTCGTAGCGAATTGCCGCAGCCGACACCAATGGTGTGCCGGTGCGAAAACAGGCCTCGTTTACTGCGAAACGGGTGCCGAAGTTGTCACTGGCGTCAATCACCACATCAGCGCCGTCGATTTCATCCAACAGGTCATCACCCTGCAGGCGTTCATCAATGAGGTACACGGCTGTGTCGGGATTAATGGCCAACAATTTATCCGCCGCCGAATCCACCTTGAGGTCGTACAAATCGTCAGTAGAATGCGCAATCTGGCGCTGCAGATTAGATAAATCCACGCAATCGAAGTCCGAAAGTATGATTTCACCCACACCGGCTGCCGCCAGGTACAATGCCGCCGGCGAACCCAGACCACCGATGCCGATGATCAATACGCGCGCAGAAGTCAGCCGTCGCTGCGCGGCAGGGCCAAAATCTGGCAGGGCAAGGTGGCGGCTGTAACGCAGGTCAGGTGTAATATCACGCGTTTTCATACATCAATCCACTGCTTACTGTGAGCATCGTATCATGCGGGCGCAACGCAGACAGAATGGTTCCTGAGGTGCAGACGTTGAGGTTATCCATTACCTTTAGCAGGCATTTCAACCACGAGAGTAGCAATGATCGAAGCCCGATTTGCGCCGTTGACCACCTATCGCCGTTACCCGGAACAGGACATGGCGCAACGCGCAAGCGAGTTTTACGCGGATATTTCCAGGCGCCGCACGGTACGCGAGTTTTCGGAGCGCAAGGTACCGCTCGCCCGAAACACGAAAAACCCTACCTGTTGATAGTAACCGGGTATCCTGCGGAAAATGCGCAGGTGCCGGAGATCGGCAGGAAGGAATTAAAAGAGTTCAGCAGTTTCTTTTAGGAGTTAGCGTGTAGTGGAAGTACACAGCTTTGCAGAATACCTGAAATTTTTCGTAGCACTGGTGGCGATTCTGAATCCCATCGGTGTCATCCCTATTTTTATTAACTTGACGTCGAAACAAACAGCGGCGGAACGCAAGCGCATTGCGCGCGTGACCGGTTTTGCGGTGGGTATCGTGTTGCTGGTATCACTGGTTGCCGGTGAGTGGATACTCTCCCTGTTTGGTATAAGTATTGCCTCGTTTCGTGTTGGTGGGGGCATACTCATTTTATTAATGGCTATATCGATGATGCAGGCCACCATGAGTCCGGCCAAACAGACACCGGAAGAAGCGCGCGACGCGGTCATGAAAGAATCCGTTGCCGTCGTACCCATGGCCATTCCACTGTTGGCTGGACCTGGCGCCATCAGCTCCATCGTGCTTTATGCCGAGCGCAGTGACTCCTGGGCTGACAAGACTGTGCTTGGGGTAGGCATCGTATTCGTGGCGATATTCGTCTGGCTAGTATTTCGCCTTGCGCAACCGGTTGCCTCGCGCCTGGGAAGAACCGGCATTAATGTGGTTACCCGCATCATGGGCCTGATCATGGCGGCCATCGGCGTGGAGTTCATGTCAAATGGCTTAAAACAATTGTTTCCGGTTCTAGCGGGCTGATCAAACAAGTATTAACAATAGATATGCGGTGATCGAAAATATAAATATGGAATAAGCTCGTGGAGCGCTCGGATGCAGTTTGACACGCTTACCTTTCTATTGTTCTTCACAATAGTGCTTTTTGTGTACTGGTCTCTAACTCGATGGAGCGCCAGAAAGAATTTGTTGTTAGTTGCCAGTTACATTTTCTACGCTGCATGGAATCCGTTTTATGTCGGTCTGATATTACTTTCAACCCTGGTCGATTGGTGGGTAGTTGGGCGGCTGCTTGCGACTACCGGGCTATTGAAAAGGCGGGCTCTGCTCTGGCTCAGTCTTACCGTAAACCTTGGATTGCTCGGGTATTTCAAGTACACGAATTTTCTGCTGGATACGTTTCGGGATGTCTTGTCGACAATGGAATTAGACTACCGGGTACCGACTTACGATATCGTGTTGCCGGTCGGTATTTCGTTTTATACGTTTCAGACACTTTCCTACACCATCGACATATACCGCGGAAAACTTGACCGTCATTACCCCCTGCGAGATTTTGCGCTGTTTGTCAGTTTCTTCCCCCAGTTGGTTGCAGGTCCTATCGTGCGGGCAGCCCATTTTCTTCCCCAGACAGATACCCCACGACCGTTATCCGCGGACAAGTTTGGATTGGGAGCGGCGTTGGTTATTACCGGTTTGTTCATGAAAGTCGTTCTTGCGGATGCGTTCCTGGCTCCGGCATCGGACATGTTGTTCCTACTATCTGCCAAGGTTGGCGCGCTGGGTGCTTGGTATGCGGCTTTTAGTTTCGGTGGCCAGATATTTTTCGATTTTGCCGGTTATTCCACGATCGCCATCGGTGCGGCATTCATGCTCGGTTTTGATATTCCGGAAAACTTCCGCAAACCTTACGCGGCGATCGGATTCTCGGATTTCTGGCAGCGCTGGCATATTTCTCTGTCAAGCTGGTTCCGCGACTACCTTTACATCCCGCTCGGTGGAAATCGCCATGGCACGATACATAGCTATCGCAACTTGATGCTAACCATGACGATTGCAGGAATGTGGCATGGTGCTTCCTGGATGTTCC
>JAZFYH010000114.1:0-8480 GCA_036443475.1 Gammaproteobacteria bacterium
GAAGAATGGAGGAAACACTACAACACAAAGAGACCGCACAGTGCTTTGGGTTACCGCCCACCTGCCCCGGAAACCATCGTTCCGATGGATCCCAGGCCGGTCATGCACTAACATTCAAACTGGACCACTCAATGGGGGCCGACCAGGCCCAGAGATGCCCCGTCATTATCCCGTCCCAAAGCGTCTAGATTAGGCGTGTATGACTGGGGCATAACAAACAGAAGGAGGCTTCAAGAAAATGTTTCTAGTACACAAACTGAGAAAGTCTGCGCGCTCCATGGGAAGAGCAGCAACACTGTGTGCCATATCACTTGTCTTAGCGACCGGTATGGTGACCTCCGCCAAAAGCGCGGAATTGAACGTTCGTTTAGGAGAGGACTTTACGACACTGGACCCGGCTTTTTGGCAAAGTGGTGCTGATTTAACCATGATCAATGTGCTGTTTCCAAAACTGATCGAATTCAAATCTGACACTACCTGGGAATGGGAACTGCAAGCGGCGGAGTCCATTGAGCAGGTGGATGAACTAACAATTAAATTCACACTGAAACCTGGCTTGATGTGGACGGATGGATACGGCGAGGTAACTACCGAGGATGTGAAATATTCCTACGAGCGTTACATAGACCCAGAGCTGGAGTCACCTGTCATAGGTGACTGGTTACCGCTTAAAGAGGTCGAAATTGTTGATAAATACAGCGGCATTATCCACCTGAAAGAGCCTTTTGCGCCAATTTGGTGGAGCACACTACCCTATTCGAGTGGGGCTATTATATCGAAAAAGGCGACCGAAGAGGCCGGTGGCAAGTTCACGACCGACCCGGGTGCTACTGCTGGTGCATACAAGATCGAGACCTGGGTGCCTCGTGAGAAGACCGTACTCGTTCCCCACGATGGTTGGAACGGTCCCAAAGCAGGATTTGATCGCATCACAATCTTGCCAATTCAGGAAACCAAATCAGCAGAAATCGCTTTCGAAGCCGAGGAAATCGACATAACGGAAATTTCCATTGGCTCTGTACCAAGCCTCAAGGAATCGCTCCCTTCCGGTGGTGTTTTGGACATTCGCCCCACGGCAGATTATACCTTCCTTGGGATAAATATTGCCAATGAAAAACTGGCTGATGTCCGCGTCCGACAAGCGATCGTCAAGGCGATCGATGTGGATACGATCTTGCAGGGGGCCTACTTCGGTGTGCCAGAACGATCGAGTGGGCTGGTTGCCCCAGGGCTCGTTGGGTACACTGGTAGTGAACCTGAGCCCCGAGACGTTGATGGTGCACGAGCATTGCTGGAAGCAGCGGGCGTAAGTGACCTGAACCTTGAGGTGGACGTCCTAAACACGGCCGAATTTGTGACGACTGCGCAAATTATCCAGGCCAATCTGGCGGAAATCGGCATCACTTTGCAAATCAATCAACTTGATTCGGGCACATACTGGAATGTCGCGTACGATAAAAAGGAAGCCCTTGAGTTAACCCTGATTAGCTACACGAGCCCGCCAGACCCATCATGGTCAACACAATGGTTTCTTCGTGACCAAAAGGGTATTTGGAATTGGGTATGGTTGGATAGCGAAGAATTCGACACTTTGCATTATGCAGCGTTGAAGGAAACCGACATAGACAAGCGAGCATCTATGTACTACCGCATGCAGGAAGTTATGGATGAATCTGGCGGGTTTTTATGGATTATGCATCCGCCAAGTGTGATTTTGTATCGTGATACCATTGTTCCAGGCCTTTATCCGAATGGTGGGTTGAGGTTGTCGGCCTTCCAACCTGTAAACTAGACTAGCTAAGTAGCGAAAAAGGGTCGGCATCGTGTCGACCCTTTTTAACCCTGCGATGAACTGCCATCGCACGGGTAATCAGATTACTTCGTCAACGAAAGCGTCTCCGTAGATGCCCCTGTTTCACAAGCGCGACGGATTTTAGGTCATCACATGCTAACGTACACGATCCAGAGAATTTTGCTGGCAATCCTAATTGTGGCAATTGCTGTCGCGACCATGTTCCTGATGATCCACGCGGTGCCAGGTGACCCTGCAAATGTCATGCTTGGTCCCAGGGCTACGCCGGAAATTAAGGCGGCGTTGCGTGCCAGATTGCATCTGGACGAACCGATGACGACGCAGCTTTATTACTTCTTTAGCGGACTGGTTCAGGGTGATTTCGGCTTCGATCTACGTTCAAAACGGCCCGTTCTCGATATCGTGTTGGAGCAGTTTCCCCACACCCTAATTCTCGTGGGCTCGGCGCTTGTTATTTCCACCATCGGAATACCAGTGGGTTGTTACGCTGCAATTCACCGTAATGGCGTATTCGATAGGGTAGTAGGAACGGTTTCCGTATCTATTATCGCCATGCCGGCTATTGTGGTCGGTCTTTACATGTTGTTGTTTTTCTCGGTGGAATTGAGGCTTTTTCCCGCTATCGGCGCTGGAGACAGCAATGATTGGCTCGACTATCTTTGGCATCTGGTCTTGCCGGTCCTTACCATTGGCATCGCCTGGATCGGTTACATTTCCCGAATTGTGCGTGCATCAATGATAGAAGTCATGAGCCAAAATCACGTCCGCATGGCCCGTGCATTTGGTCTACCTGAGTCTAAGATTGTCAGCCGCTACGCACTTCGTATTGCTGTGTTGCCATCGATCACGATGCTTGGTGTCGGTGTCGCCTTCATTCTTTCCAGTAGTGTAATTACCGAGATTATTTTTGCACGCCCCGGGGTCGGTAGGCTGTTGTATGAGTCTGTTCTAAGCCGAAATTACCCGCTGGTTATGGGAACGGTTCTATTTAGTACGATTTTCATCGTTGGGGGAACGACAATCGCAGATTTGATCAACGCGACGCTGGACCCCAGAGCAAGAAAGGACGCAAGCTAAGGTCCGCTCTGGAACCAGTAAAAGCAGAAGTTGCTAGAACCGGTGACGCGCTTGCGGTGTTGCGCCGGCTATCTAGGGATCCCATGGGGGCCATTGGCCTGGTGATTGTCATCAGCTTTCTTGCGACCGCACTATTTGCGGACGTGCTGGCACCATATGATCCAATCAAAATCGACATTCTGAACAAGTTGCAGGGCCCAAGCCTTGCGCATCTTTTCGGTACCGACCAACTGGGTCGAGACACATTGTCACGGCTTATCCACGGAGCGCAGATAGCTTTGATGGTTGCCGCCGTTTCTATCGGGATCGCTGTTGTGATCGGTTCGATTCTTGGTTCAATAGCAGGGTATGGGCCCAGTTGGCTTGATTTTGTTATTATGTTGTTGTTCGACACAATCCGATCTTACCCAGTCATCATGTTTGCGCTTGCGGTTGTTGTGCTTTTTGGCCCGAGTCTCACCACCATCATGGCCATTATTATCGCAACCTCATTTCCAACCTATGGTCGTTTGATGCGGACCCAGACGCAAACTCTTCGAAACGCTGAATACGTGCTGTCTGCTCGTGCATTGGGGATACCCACCCCTGTAATTCTGATGCGCCACATATTGCCAAACACGATTGGCCCAATACTGATTGTTGCCAGTATGGACGTTCCATTTGTTATTGCGATTGAGGCAGGGTTGAGCTTCCTCGGATTGGGCGTGCGGCCACCAACCCCCAGCTGGGGCAGTATCCTGAACGATGGATTTACCTATATCCGAAATTCTTCCTGGATTCTGTTTAGCGCTGGTGCGCCCCTCATACTGGTGACGATCGGGTTTACTTTTCTGGGTGAGCAACTGCGCGATATTCTGGATCCCAAACTCGGCAGGGGTCGATGATGACAACACCAGTCGACATGGTTTTGGAAGTTCGTGGGTTAACGGTGGAATACGCGGGCAAGCCTGCGATGAAATCCGTGGATATGACGATCGGGAAGGGTCGTATTGTTGGCGTCGTCGGCGAGAGTGGCAGCGGTAAGTCAACCCTCATATCGGCTGTGATCGGGTTACTTCCGGGCTCCGCACGCATCACCGAAGGAAGCATTTCCTTCGGCGGGCAAGATCTTGCGCGGTTGGCACCGAACGATTTCAGGGATATTCGGGGACGTCGAATTTCCATGGTTTCCCAAGACCCTCTGAGTGCCTTGAATCCGGTTTTGACGATCGGTGAGCACTTGATGGACATTCAGTTTCGCGAAAACATCGGCGCCAGCCAGAAAAGGGGTAGGGCGATCGAGGCCCTGAAGTCCGTACATATGCCGGACCCGGAATCACGCTTGTCTATGTATCCTCATGAATTGTCGGGCGGCCAAAAACAGCGTGTTTCAATTGCCATGGCGATCATGATGAAACCCGAGCTTCTGATCGCTGACGAACCGACCACGGCCCTGGATGCCACGTTGGAAGTGGAGATCATCGCGCTCCTGAAGGAACTGCAGGAAGACATTGGATGCGCGATGATTTTTGTAACCCACCATTTGGGTGTGGTTGCCTCTCTTTGCGACGATGTTGTTGTCATGTATGAGGGTGTCGTCGAGGAGTCCGGAACCGTTCGAGAAGTGTTCCACCACCCTCAGAGCAGTTACACGAGTAAACTCCTGCGGTGTGATCCAGCCCAAATTGCAGAGAAATGTCGTCGACTACCCACCATGAACACGCCAGATGAGAAAATGGTGGAAGATGAAGATTCCGCGAAACGTCGAGTTGCGCTTGACGAAGAGCCAATTCTGAAAATCAAAGATCTGGTCGTAAAATTCCGCAAGCCCTTTGGTTTGTCCAATTTTCTGGATCGAAGCAAACCGTCAGAAATCACTGCCGTCGACAATGTGTGTCTCAACCTTGCCAGAGGTGAGACATTGGCGATTGTTGGTGAAAGTGGGTCAGGCAAAACGACCTTGATCCGCTCAATACTGCAATTGGTCAGTGCACAATCGGGAACCATTGAGTTTGCCGGCACGTCGACGCTGAACACCAGTCGAAAGAGCTTGAGATCTATTCGGCGCGATATTGCCTTGGTGTTTCAGGATCCGATTGGAAGCCTTAGCCCAAGAATGACTGTGGGTAATTGTGTCCGCGAAGCGTTGCGATATGGGGTCGCTCAACCAGAATCAGAACGACATGAAGTTGAGAGGTTACTTACGTTGGTTGGCCTGCAGGGCGATTTCGCCCAGCGTTATCCGCATGAGCTTTCTGGTGGTCAGGCTCGGAGGGTGTGCGTTGCACGGGCGTTGGCACAAGAACCCAGAATGATCATCGCCGATGAACCGACAGCCGGTCTGGATGTTTCAATACAAGGTGAAATCTTGAATCTCCTGGCAGAACTGCAGGACAAGCTTCAACTGCCAATCCTTATTGTTACCCATAATCTAAATGTCGTGCGCCATATCAGTGACAGGATGGTGATTATGCTCATGGGTAAAATCGTCGAGCATGGGCCGACGGAAGAAATTTTCTCGAACCCCCAACATGATTACACGCGGCGATTGTTGGATTCCAATAATCACCCGCTTCCCAAAATGTGACTCCGGGAGCCTGCTCATGACTGATGATGATCTCTGCTACATGTCGGCAACTGAAGCACTTGCTCGATTTCGCGCGCGTACATTGTCGCCCGTTGAGTTAATGGAAGCCATCATTAGCAGAGCAGAAACAATTTTTGGAACCATCAACCCGTTTGCCGATCGCTATTTTGATGAAGCCAGAGAAAGCGCTAAGGCGGCGGAAGCGAAGTACGCCCGCTCAGACGGGCGGTTAAGGCGACTTGAGGGTATTCCGTTGGTCGTAAAGGACAGTTCCGCAATTCGCGGTCGGCGATCAACAAATGGGTCAATGATCAATAAAGATCGAATTGGTGAATCGACTGATCCTGCAGTTGAGAGATTGTTGAGAAGTGGTGCTAATTTGTTCGCTCGCACCACGTGTCCAGAATTTTGCTGGCTGTTTACATGCCATTCCCGCATGTGGGGAGTAACTCGCAACCCCTGGCGCCTTGACGCAACGCCTGGCGGGTCATCGGGTGGCTCGGCGGCGGCACTTGCCGCTGGCGCTACAACCCTTGCAACTGGAGGCGATAGTGCTGGCTCAATCCGTCAACCAGCCAGCCAGTGCGGTGTGGTGGGCTATAAGCCGCCCTATGGCCGTATGCCGTTATCACCCTCCAGTTCCTTCAATCCTTATATTCAAGTTGGGCCAATGACACGGTCAGTGGCCGAAGCTGCATTGATGTCGAATATAATGTCCGGCCCGCACCCACTCGACCACGCCACGCTGCCCAACAAACTGACAATCCCGGTAAACCCTGCAGGCATCAAAGGCCTGAAGATTGCCTATTCCATTGATCTTGGACATTACGAGGTAGCTGACGATGTTCGTCGTGAATTCAAAGCATCTCTCAATGCTCTTTCGGATGCAGGTGCTGAAATCGTTGAGGTGTCATTGGATGGGTTGAGTGAAGTCATTCGACTGTCTCATGGTGCCCAGGAATTCCTGGCTGCAAGCTTTCTACAAAACGCCGTCGATAATCATTCAGACGTGATTAGTGATTATGTGCCGGAGTTGCTTGAGACGGCCCTTACATATGATGCAGATGATTACAGGCGTACATCGACACTTGCGGGCGAAATCTGGCACGACCGGCTCGGGCCGGTTTTTCATAAATTCGATATCTTCGTTTGCCCAACAGTATCATCGCCCGAAGTTCCGGCTGAGAATTGGCAAAAAGACGAGATAATCGTCAATGGTCATCACCTCACGGATACTGATACAGCGATGACAGCGATATTCAATCTTTACAGCCGCTGTCCAGTGTTGGCGGTTCCGAGTGGCATGACAGATGCCGGTCTACCATGCGGCATTCAGATCGTTGGGCGACCATGCGATGACAAGACCGTATTCCGGGTCGCTCATGCATTCGATCAGGAACGCCCCTGGATTAATGGTCCTTCCAACCGACCATCTCTCGCATTGACGGCCCCTGTGACGCCCTCCCGTGATGCCCCTGTGACGGACCCCGTCTATGACCGATGATGATCTGTGCTATATGTCGGCAACTGATGCAGCAGCACATTTCCGTTCGCGTACGTTATCGCCCGTTGAATTGTTGGATGCCATCATCCGTCGGGCGACCTCGATTGCAACAACCATCAACCCGTTTGCCGATTGCTACTTTGACGAAGCTAGAGTCAGGGCGCGGGAATCGGAAGCCCTGTTTCTGAAGGAGGACGTCGACCTCGGGCCATTGGAAGGCGTTCCGCTAGCGGTCAAAGACATGTGCGAAATCGCTGGCAAGCGGACAACCAACGGCTCGCTGATCTACAGTGAAAATGTATGCACTAAAACATCGCCGTATGTCCAAAGGCTTATCCAGGCGGGTGCAAACATCTTCGCCAGAACGACCACACCAGAATTTGGGTGGCTGTTTACGACGCAGTCACGCATGTGGGGTGTTACCCATAACCCATGGAAGCTCGGGATTTCACCCGGCGGTTCATCCGGCGGTTCCGCTGCAGCGCTGGCAGCAGGTTCAACCACTCTGGCGACAGGCAGTGACACAACAGGATCAATCCGTCAGCCAGCCAGCCAATGCGGTATTGTCGGCTATCAGGCCCCTTACGGGCGTTTCCCAATGGTTGGAAGTGACTCATTCAATGGATACAGCAATCCGGGTCCCATGACGAGAACCGTCGCAGATTGCGCTTTAATGGCGAATGTGATGTCAGGGCCTGACCATAGAGACCACAACTCCCTTAACGAAAAAATGTTCATTCCCATACCGAGTTCTGATCTGTCCGGGATCAGAATTGCAGCTTCTCTGGACCTGGGGTTTTATGAGGTTTGCGATGACGTTGTCCGGGAAACGCGGCTCGCACTGGATGCGATGCAGGATGCCGGTGCCATTGTGGACGAAGTTGATGTTGAGTGGGCAGAAGAACTGGTTGAGCTTGCGTTGGGCTCTCAGGAATTCCTGTTCGCCGGGTATCTTAATGAGCTGGTGGCCGAACATGGAGACCTTGTCAGCGATTTCGTGCCGCAGCTCGCTGAAACCGCGAATAGTTACTCTTCCGACGATTACCGCCGCTCCTTAACAGCCGCAGGTGAAGTTTGGCGTGATCATCTGGGTCCGTTGTTTCACGGCTACCACGCTTTTATTACGCCAACGACATCTTATCCGGACATCCCGGCAACGGGATGGCAGAAAGATACCGTCGTCGTGAATGGCAAACAGGTGACCGATACCCAAATCAGCATGGCTGTACTGTGGAACATGTACAAC
This sequence comes from Gammaproteobacteria bacterium, assembly GCA_036443475.1. Taxonomy (GTDB): domain Bacteria; phylum Pseudomonadota; class Gammaproteobacteria; order Natronospirales; family JAZFYH01; genus JAZFYH01. The sequence goes on from JAZFYH010000114.1 coordinate 8,207, forward strand.
CGCTGCCCGGCGCTGGCTGTTCCATCTGGTATGACTGACAGTGGGTTACCGACAGGTATTCAGATAGCCGGTCGCCCCTATGATGATCCCACGGTCTTTCCTATAGCGGCGGCATTAGAAGACAGGCGTCCATGGCTGGATTGTCCCGAGCGGCGCCCGAAATGTGAGACGCAGAGAAGTTGATTGCTGTGCCACGAAGTTCGTCTGCTTATGGCCGATAGCGGATATTTGAAAGTTGACGGGTTAAACTTCCGCTATGGGTTAGAAGCGGACA
>JAZFYH010000115.1:0-8693 GCA_036443475.1 Gammaproteobacteria bacterium
CATGCAACGTTTCGCCAGTGATGTAAGCCGCAGATGGCGAGGCCAAAAACAGTACGGCTTGCGCAATATCTTCCGGTTGGCCAAGTCGTTGCAGTGGGACTTGTGTAAGCATCACCGCTCTTTGATCTTCATTCAATTCGCGCGTCATATCGGTTTCAATAATTCCCGGCGCCACCGTGTTCACTGTTATTCCACGTGAACCGATTTCACGTGCCGTAGCCTTGGTGAACCCCACCATGCCAGCTTTCGCAGCGCAATAGTTGGCCTGGCCGGCGTTGCCCATTGAACCCACAACGGATGCAATATTTATAATCCTACCCTTACGTGCTTTCATCATGCCTCGCAACACGCCTTTGGTCATGCGAAATATTGAAGAAAGATTTGTATTGATGACATCTTGCCACTCATCATCCTTCATGCGCAGCAAAAGATTATCACGTGTAATTCCGGCATTGTTCACAAGAATGGTTGGTGCACCAAACTCATCTGAGACAAATTTCAGGAACGCATCCGTTGAAGCGACACTGGAAACATCCAACACAGCCCCTTTGCCCGTAATGTGCTCGGCCTCGAAAGATTCGTTGATTTTTCCAACACCATTTCCAGATGTTGCGGTACCGATGACCGTCGCCCCTGCCTTGCCAAGGGTATTAGCAATCGCGCGGCCTATTCCGCGTGAAGCCCCAGTAACAACTGCAATCTCTCCTTCAAGCATTTTATTTACCCCCCAATACTGTCTTGGCCTTTTCAAGGCTGGCAGTATCGTAAATAGGTAATGCGTTAATGGAACGGTCAATGCGTTTGTTCAATCCGGTCAACACTTTACCGGGCCCGCATTCAATAACGGTGTCAACGTCGTTTGCTTTTATCTGTTCAATCGTTTCCACCCAACGAACCGGGTTATACAACTGTGCGACCAACGCTGCTCTTATGCCTGCGGCGTCCTCATGCTTTTTTACGTCTACATTATGAAGGACCGGGACTTCCGACTTGTTAAAATCAATGCTTTGCAGTTTTTCGTCAAGACGCTCGGCGGCTGGTAGCATCAATGCACAATGCGAAGGCACGCTAACCGGTAACTTGATTGCCTTTTTTGCGCCTCTTTCCATGGCCTTGTCAATTGCGCGCTCAACGGCGGCAATACTACCTGCAATAACCACCTGCCCGGGCGAATTAAAATTTACGGCAGAAACGGTCTCTCCTGCCGCTGCTTGTTCACACGCCGCAATAACCTCTCCATCGGGTAGACCGAGAATTGCCGCCATCGCACCCGTTCCCGGAGCCACGGCCTCCTGCATTGCGCGACCGCGAAACGCAACGAGTTCGACTGCTTCGGCAAACGCCAACGCGCCACTGCATACAAGTGCAGTGTATTCACCCAAGCTATGCCCCGCCATCATCGCTGTTTTGACGTCGAGCGTTTCCCGCATAACATGCCAAACCGCATATCCGGCCGTCAATAACGCCGGTTGAGTGTTCTCCGTAGCGTTAAGCTTTTCCTCTGGGCCGTCTTGACATAACTGCCAGAGATCAAAACCGAGAATGTTTGATGCTGTATTGAATGGTTCCAATACAATGTCACCGTATTCCACGGCCAAATCGGCAAGCATGCCAAGTGATTGCGAGCCCTGACCTGGAAAAATAAGTGCGTTACTCATCAAGTCGCCCCATAGCGCAAAGGGCGCATTATAACTCAGGCGATTTGTTGCTTTTCTCGCGCCAGCGAATGCATGGTAATGCCGCCAACACCCCAGCAAGACTGCCATAAAGGTGTGCGTCCACGACAACGGTCCCGCCGGCGAGTTGACTTGTCAGAGGTATGGCTCCCTGCCATTGCTCCCATAATAATTTTCCAACCACCACAACAGCGATTCCAAGTGCAATGCGAGGTTGATGCGCTATCAATGCCACGCATAGTGCCAGTATCAAGCCGTGCAACACGCCTGACAGCCCGACATACCAGGTGATGCCTGGCGAGAGAAAATACAATCCAACCCCGGTGCCAAGTAAAGAGAAAAGCAGGATTATTGCCCACTGATAACCGCTAAACAGATTCCTGCCGGCAATGCCCAGAAGCGCCAGACCCGCCAGGTTCATTAAAAGATGGGCAACCCCAAGGTGCAGAAAATTTCCTGTCATAACACGCCATAACTGGCCGGCTGCGACATCCGCGCGATCAAAGCGGAACAATGCAACTGAGTCTGGCCCGCCCAGCTGCAATAGGATCGCAAGTCCGGCGGTCAGCAAGAATGGCCAGTCGTTCTTCCAGGAAAAAGAGCCGATTTTCACTTACCCCTCCATTCCACGCGGGTGTTGAAAGGTTTATCCTCAGTGTCTTCAGAAAACAGTGGAAGTTTACCCATGTTACAGCTTGGCAAGCACGACGGTTTTACGCTGATCGAGGTGATGGTAGTCCTCGTCATCATTGGCATACTGGCCAGTCTGATTGCACCAAAAATTCTGGGCCGCCAGCAAGACGCCATGATTGTAAAAACGCGTGCGGACATTCGTACGCTTGAATCGGCCCTCGGCATGTACAAGCTGGACAACTTTTCCTACCCGAGCACCGACCAGGGGTTGGAAGCGCTCATCCAAAACCCGGGTGGAACGCCAGCACCGCGTAACTGGCGCAGCGGTGGATACATTGACCGATTGCCCAAGGACCCCTGGGGAAACCCGTATCAGTACATGAGCCCGGGGACACATGCTGAGATCGATATATTTTCACTTGGCGCAGACGGGCAACTCGGTGGTACCGAGGTAAACGCTGATATCGGTAACTGGTCGTTGGAGTAGTAATGGCTCGTCATGCGTGCAGACCTTTGGCGCAAGCCGGGTTTACTTTGCTTGAGATTCTTGTCGTATTGGCGTTCGTTGGCATTCTTGTGTCCATGGCCGCAACAGGCTTGCGCGTCTTTAATTTCGGAAGATCTCCTGAGCAACAAGCCAATCGTGTTGCTGCTCTGCTGCAATTAGCCAGTGACGAGGCCATCTTGACTGGCACCGAAGTGGGGTTACGCATTGACTCTAACCGCTTGCAGTTTTCCAGATTTCAATTGGAAACACGTGAATGGATAAGCTTGGCAAAGGATTCGCAATTTCGTGACCGCGAAATCCCGGATGGTATTGTTATGCAACTGGAACTGGACGGAGTCGCTGTAAATGAAATCGCCTTCGCGGCGAACAATGAGTCGGATAAAGTTTCACCTGCCCCGCAGATTATTTTTTTCTCCAGCGGGGAAGTGGTGCCTTTTACTTTGCGATTCAAAGGCGAAACCGATCAACCGACCTGGCAGATTGCCAGTAATATTTTGGGCCAGTTGACGGTTGCGGAGAAACCATAACGTGAATCCTGCAACTCCTCCGCGGCGAATATGTGGCTTCACGCTACTTGAGATACTTGTGGCGCTTGGCATCATTTCAATAGCGTTATTGGCCTTACTTGCGGCGGAAGCGCAGGCCAACCGTACTTCGTTCGGTCTACGTGAGCGAACACTGGCGCACTGGGTCGCCATGAACCGGCTAACGGAGTTGCGCATTGCCCGCGACTGGCCGGCTACGGGGTCAGGAAACGGCAACATGCAACTCGGAAATCTGGATTGGCGTTGGTCGATCGAGGTCAGTAATACGCAGGATCCCGATCTGAGGCGTATTGAAGTAAGCGTTGCGCGAGAAACCGCCCCTGACGACACGATTATCAAGCTGGTTGGATTTCGTGGCCGACCGCAACCCCGCCCGCAACCAATAATCGGATCGGACACCCAGCAATGAAAGTAAAGAAAAAGGGTTTCACATTGCTCGAGTTACTGATTGCAACAGCTATCTTTGCTTTAATCGGCGCATCGGCCTACTCCGGGCTCAACGGCATGCTTAAACGGCGCGAAGCGGCCACGGAAGTTACCGATCGGGCACGAGAAATGCAGCGCGGTTGGTTTATCCTGAGCCGGGATTTTTCTCTGGCCGCGGCGAGACCGATACGCGAAGCAACACTTGGCAGCACGGAGGCCGCTTTACTTGCCAACAACCAGTCCGTAACAGCCATCGTGATGACCCATGCAGGACGGACAAATCCCGGTAACCTGCCCCGCAGCAATCTGCAACGCGTGGGTTACTTAATAGATGACGGAAAACTTAAGAGACTGGTGTGGCCGGTGCTTGACCAGGCTCAGGACAGCCTTCCGTACGAAACCGTCATTTTTAACGATGTAGACAGTCTCAATTTACGATTCATGGATGACCAGTATAATTGGCACGAGCAATGGCCACCTCCCAATGTGTCCCTAGTTTATCCTGAAGCCTATATGCCGATTGCAGTTGATGTTGCACTCAACCTGAATGACTGGGGAACAATAAATCGATTGTTTGAAATCGCTGCCATAAACCAATGAATACCAAAGCGAGACAACAGGGCGTCGCGGTCATTACGGCTATGGTAATCGTCGCCATCGCTGTAGTGCTTGCCACGGACCGGCTCTGGTATGCGTCTATTGACAAGCGACGCACCGAAAACCTGCTCGGCGCCGATCAGGCCTTCGAATACATACTTGGCGCCGAGGACTGGGTCGCGCACATCTTGCGCCGGGACGAACGTGAATACGACTCCAACCTGGACAGCTGGGCCGAAGATACAGTGATTTTGCCAATTGAGGGCGGGCAGATTACCGGACATATAACGGACAACCAGGCGCTATTCAACATCAACAATATTGTCGATCAACAAGGGTCGGTCAATATCCAGTGGCTTGATCGTCTGCGGCGATTGTTCGTAATTCTGGAACAGGACCCGACAGTCGTCGATCGCATTGCGGACTGGATTGACACCGATATTGAACCGATCGGTTTTAACGGGGCTGAGGACGACTACTACCTGAGAAAGGTGCCTGCATATCGAACACCGAATCGCCCGCTGAGAAGTATTTCTGAACTGCGCCGGGTCGAAGGAATGACTCCAGAACTCTTTACCCGACTGGCGCCATACATTACCGCTCTACCGACCTACACGCAGGTTAACATCAACTTTGCTCCGCCCGAGGTATTGCTGGCGATTGGCGATGCAGTAACGGATAGCGATATTGGACGAATCATGGAAGCACGGGAAGACGGCCAGTTGATTAGCGGTGAATCTCTTGCTGCGTTTCTGCAAAGTTTGCAGGGCAGCTTTCCTGCTGAGATGCTTTCAGTGAATTCCAGCTATTTCCTGCTTCTTACCCGGGTTGTCGTTGGCAGTGCTGGAATGACGATGTACAGTATCCTGCATCGCGATTCGATTTCTGGTGATACGCTTGTTCTGCAACGATCCGCCGGTTTCCTGTGATGAATGAAAAACTTGTTATTCGAATCACGCATATCAAACTGCCTGCAGAATGGACGGTTCTGGATGCGCAGGGCAACAGGATGGGTTTTCCACAAAAAGGTGAACTGCAAATTGCCGCTCCATTTGCCAGGCAAAGACAAGTTGTTGTTATTGTCTCCGGACCTGATATCACCTTCCACCGATTGACACTTCCTATTCGATCGAGAAAGCAGTTACTTCAGGCTGTCCCTTTTGCGCTGGAAGAAAGCCTCTCCGAAGACATTGACCAATTACACTTTGTGATCGGCAAACTTCGTAACGACAAGGTTGACACATACGTCTGCCGACATGACTGGCTTGAAAACCTCATTTCACATATAAAGGATTCCGGAATTAATCCTGACATAATGGTACCTGACTTCTCGGTAATTGATTCGGCAAGGGAACGGCCCGTCCTGGCAATGGACGAAGACGTAATTGCCTATTGCGACGAATCCAGGCAATGGTCCTTGCCGAACGATGTTTTTCAGCAGTTAGCGCCCTCCATGTTTCCGCAAGTCGGATCCGATGCCTCCGCCTCGCAACTTCTGCACACCGACTCAAGCGCCCATCGTGTCGGCCTGATTGAGAAAGCGCTTGGGGTTGAGAGCATGCCAAACAAACCAATAAATGTTGGAGACAGTCTGCTGCCCGTATTTGCCGCCGGAGTGCATGCCAATCTTGGTGTCAATTTGTTGCAAGGCAGATTTAAAGCCTCAGGTAGCCGAGGTGCTGGACAGAGAAATTGGAGAATCCCAGCGGCGCTGGCTGCAGCCTGGTTGCTATTGTTATCCGCCAACCTGCTCTTTGAGTGGATACAGTTCGGAAAACAGGACAAGCAGCTTGATCAGGCAATTGAACAGGTATTTCACACTGCACTGCCCGGAGTGAACAGAATGGTGAACCCACGCGCGCAAATAGAGCAGGAACTCAATCGGCGCGGTGGCAACCAGCTTGAGTCCGATTTCCTTGCACTCCTGGCTATTAGTGGCGTCGCAATTGGTAAGGAACCCGGAACATTATTCAATGCAGTGTCTTACAGTGAAGGTCAAATTGAAATCAGCCTGAACGCCAGCAATGTCCAGTCATTGGACAATATAAAACAATACCTCACTGAACATCATGGCTTAAGAGTAGAAATTCTTTCGGCTGACACTCAGGAAAACAATGTTGTTGGGCAGTTGCGGATATCAAGAGGGACCTGATGACATTTATCGACTACATCCGCAATTGGTTGCAACAACTCGAACCACGTGAAAGACAGTTGGTCATAGCAGGCGCCATTTTAATTCTGGTTTCGGGTATCTATGCGTTGGTGATTGAACCGACTTACACATCACACCAAGCTCTGCAGCAACGCGTGGCAACAAAACGCGAATTACTCACTTGGATGCAACAAAGCGCAGCGGCCCTGCAACAACAGCGTCCAGAGATTTCAATTTCAACAAATCGCGGCTCGCTGCTTGCAAACGTTGATAATGCGGCGAGAGCTGCAAATCTGGGTACCGCGATTCGTCGCATCGAGCAGGATGGAGATACACGAGTACGAGTCAGCCTAGAAGCTGCGTCCTTTGAAAATATTGTGCGATGGCTTGGCAACCTGCAACACCAATACGGAGTAAAGCCTGTACAGGCACGCATTGACCGGGCGGACAACCCAGGTCAAGTCAACGCAACACTGACCTTGGCGAGTACAGGCTGACTGGTGCGTAAACAAATGGCAGGCCTGGCGTTTGGTCTGGCCGTTTTCGGCATATTCCTGCTGGCCACCCTACCTGCGAGCCTGGTCATTCCCCTGATGGTTCCGACCGCCGCACAACAACATCTGCAACTGGGTGAGTTTTCGGGCAGTGTCTGGAACGGAAGCACAGACAGCGTTCACGCTTTCCGCTTCGATCTTGGCGCCGCGCACTGGGAATTGTCCCCGTTGGCGTTGATATTATTACGTGTTGACGGAATTTTCGAATTTAGGCGTAGTGGGTTCGCGGCAAACGGAATCGTATCTTACAACTCCGGCGATGACCTGTTATTGGAAAACGTACGTGGTGAGCTATTACTTTCCGAGCTTGCCGCGGTTGACCTCATGTTACCTGGAGTCACAGGTGTACTGAAGTTTGATATTGAATACCTGGACCTGGTAAACCGCTTACCATCAAAAGTCAGCGGCAATGTGACGGTAACGGATTTGCGCCTTGCCTGGATACCCGGTCTGGACCTGGGTATATACGAAGCAACGTTGGATAATGATGACCGAACTGTTCGTGCTGTTATAAGAGATATCGGTGGTCCACTTAAAATCAATCTCGTCATGTTACTGACTCCTGAAATAGACCATTACAGCTACTCGTTACAAGGTGCCATTCAGCCCAAAGCCAACACAGAAATGCTACTGGCACCGGCATTGCAATGGTTAGGGAAACCTGATTCGTTGGGAAGGTATGCGGTAAACCACTCAGGCACCATCAGACCCTGACCTTTCATTCAATCCAGTCGTCGGTAACGAAATCGTCAATTCGCTCAGCTGAGGGTTTGCGTGTGAATCTGCTGAGTAAGTACAGGGTGACAACATTTGCGGTAAGACCGTACATACATACGTCCATCACTCGTATTGGGCAACGACCACGCGATTGCGCCCGGCACGCTTGGCTTCGTATAGGGCCATGTCGGCCTTGTTGATCAGAGACGGTAGGTCAAGAACATCACCAGTAGCCAGTGCGACACCGACACTGACTGTTACATATAATTCTCCCAGATGTGTGTCCAGTTTGATGTTTTCAATTGCCTGGCGAAGGCGGTCAGCAATATCTGCGGCAATATTCAGAGGTGTTTCAGGCAACATGATTATGTAATCTTCACCACCGTAACGTCCAATGATGTCAAAATGTCTAAGGTTGGCCCTGCATGTTGACGCAATGATCTTCAACACGCGATCGCCAATATTGTGTCCGTAATTTTCGTTAATATCCCGGAATTTGTCGGCATCAAGCAGAATGATCGCCACCTCGCGCTTGTAACGCTTGCTTCTACTGAATTCCAGTTCCGCCAGTTCGAAAAAGTAGCGCCGGTTATTGACACGCGTGAGTGGGTCAATCGTGGCGAGATTCTGAACCTCAGCAAACAACCTCGCGTTATCCAGCGCCACGGTCGCCTGTGCAGAAAACGAGGCGATTATTCTTATCTCTTCTTCATCGAAGCTCTCTTCATCTCTACCCACAAGCAGCATCGTAAACTCATCGGAGCGAGAATATGTTGGTACCGCGATGTAATGTGCCATGCCACCACTTTTATCAAAAAATGGCATGTTCATCAGTTCCTCGGGTAAAAGCCGGCCAGGTAGCCGCGCGTGCCTTACTCGCTCAAA
>JAZFYH010000116.1:0-3420 GCA_036443475.1 Gammaproteobacteria bacterium
CGAGATTCTTCATATTTCGCTGCACGCCCACAATTACCCTCAAGCGGAAATTTGTGACTGCTTGCCTCTCCGAACACCGACAACGAGCAGGTATAATGCGCGTTTTCATTTGTCCGGCAAACCACTACACAGGATAGCGCATGACCACCAATAACTCTGAGTTGCAACAATGGGTAGACGAGGTAGCGCGCCTGACTCGCCCCGAAAAAATCCAATGGTGTGACGGCTCCGACGAGGAACGCGAATCACTGATCAACGAAATGCTTGCCGATGGCACATTGCTGAAACTGAATGAAAAGACTTATCCGAATTGCTATTTACATCGCTCCGACCCTTCTGACGTTGCACGAGTAGAGCATCTTACGTTTGTGTGTACTCGTAATAAGGATGACGCCGGGCCAAATAATCACTGGAAAGAACCCAGTGAAGCGCACCAGCAGATTGACGCTTTGTTCGAAGGCTGCATGAAAAACCGCACCCTATACGTATTGCCCTATTGCATGGGGCCGATTGATTCGCCTTATTCCCGTTGCGGTGTGGAAATAACAGACAGTCCGTACGTGGTTGTCAACATGGGAATAATGACTCGCATGGGTGAAGCAGCATTGCAACGCATCGAGCGTGAAAATGTTTTTGTAAAAGGCCTGCACTCCATTGGCGATCTCAGTCCGGAGCGTCGTTTCATCATGCATTTTCCGGAAGAACTGAGCATCAAGAGTATTGGTTCCGGTTACGGCGGCAATGCGTTGCTTGGCAAAAAGTGTCATGCACTGCGTATTGCAAGCTGGCAGGCACGTCAGGAAGGGTGGCTTGCGGAACATATGTTGATTGTCGGTATTGAGAACCCGCAAGGAGACCGACATTACATTGCGGCGGCTTTCCCGTCCTCCTGCGGCAAAACCAACTTGGCCATGCTGATACCGCCAGAATCGCAGAACGGCTGGAAAGTCTGGACCGTCGGCGATGACATCGCCTGGATGCATTTTGACGTGCAAGGCCAGTTACGAGCCATCAACCCGGAAGCGGGCTATTTCGGAGTGGTTCCAGGAACGAACAAGAAAACCAACAAAAATGCTTTCGATATGATCACCCACGATACTATTTTCACCAACGTGGCGGTTACTGAAGACAATGAACCTTGGTGGGAACGTAAATCTGAAGGCAAACCGGTCACCGACTGGAAAGGCAACCCGTATGATCCTGCCAATGGGCCAGCAGCACACCCGAATTCCCGCTTCACCGTTTCGGCGAAACAGAACCCGAGTTATGCCCACGAGGCAGAAGATCCACGTGGTGTGCCGATATCTGCCATCGTATTCGGCGGCCGTCGCGCTGAAGTTGCGCCACTAGTTTTCCAGGCCAAGGATTGGACGCACGGTGTTCTGGTCGGGGCCGGTGTAGCCTCAGAGACTACTGCGGCGGCAGCCGGCACAGTGGGTGTCGTGCGGCGCGACCCAATGGCAATGAAACCATTCTGCGGCTATAACTTTGCGGACTACTGGGGCCACTGGCTGGACATGGGCAAGAAATCCGAGCATCTACCCGAGATATTTCACGTCAACTGGTTCCGTCAGGACAAGGATGGAAAATTCGTCTGGCCGGGTTTTGGTGAGAATCTACGGGTACTGCGCTGGATGATTGACCGCTGCGAAGGACGCGCCGACGCATTGGAAACCCCCATCGGATTTCTCCCGACTCAAGACGCTCTCGACTTGCGTGGACTTAATCTGGGTGCTGATACGCTGTCGCAACTGCTGTCCATCGATCCCGGCCAATGGCGCGAGGAAATCGCCGCCATCCGGCAATATCTTGCGGATTTCGGAGATCGACTGCCTGAAGTGCTGGACGAGGAAGCCGTCAAAATGGAAGCATCGTTGGCCTGAGGCATCCCATAGACAAAAAAACCGGGGTTTAATCACGACTTTGCGCTACTTTTCAGGTTGTTTTAAAACCCGGTTTTTTGGTTTCTTTTCAGTTTTTTTTAGACCTCGGTTTTTTTAACCTGGCAGCGCCCTGGCTGGGACAAATGTGCCGCGCGAGGAAATGTCCGTCAGTAATAGGCGTCGATCCGGCGTAGTTTCGATAACCAGGTGCTGGCGAGAAACATCATTCGGCGACGCGTCGAGAATAATGTCACAGCCACGTGATCGCCCCACGATGGTCTTGCCTGAACTCAAAGAAATAACGTTACCGCGGTCGTCCATCAGCGTGGCATCATCACCCGCCTTGACGCGAATACGTTGCCGGGCCAGGTAAATTGACACGTACTCACCATCAGGAAAATTCATCACCAACGGCGCACCCGGTGGCATGCGTTTGTAATCCACACCCTGTGTCATGGCGACATCGGTCTTTTCGTCGGTCATACTGTCCCGCTCACCGCTATGTGGCAGCGCCCTTTTGTTTTCACTCTCGGGACCGTCTTGTGATTTTTGCCGCAATATTTCCTGCAATACGTCTTTGCGTGTACGCAGGTATTCAAGCAAACGGACCAGTCCACGTTCACGATAGGCTTCCGGTATACCCGATTCATCACCCAGCGAAAATATCAACGATTGCCACTGGTGATCATCAGGAATATACGACGCATCCATGTCACTCCACACCACGTCAACGCTTTTACCAGTTTCCAGGGTCATGAGATGCATTTCCAGCAGTCGCTGTTGGCAGGTGTTCGTCCGTTTCAGCAGTTCCTGCACCTGCAGGTCCGAAGCTTCGGCGAAGCGGGATATTTCTTCGGGCGAAACCTCCAGCCGGGCGCGCAGAAATGTATCGAATTCATCTGGGTTGGCAAAACGGTACCCTACGCCGGCGATTTCCATCACCAGTCCGCGCTGTAGCAATTTGCCGATTTTCTGTATCAAGCCCACTGCAGAATCTCTTATAGAGCGTTGTATATTCTGAACATTGTTGCCCCAAACCGCTTTCTAAACATGACGTAAGTCACAAATTAAAAACAAAAAAAGGCCGGACACAGGGTCCGGCCTGGTGTTCACTGCATCAGGTTTTCAGACTTACCGTCGCGGTGCAGCCGGAGCAAAACCTGCAGGGGCAGCCTGCGCCTGACAGTTTACATCTGCCGGGTCACAATCATCGCCAAAGATTTCTTCTTCACTCTGGTCGGCGGGCAAGCGGATGCCGGTGCCGAACACTTCGTAAAGCGAGATATCCTCGAACAGTGATGGATCAATAAAGCCCTCATCCGCCAAGCCACCGGATTGCTCACGCGTCGATCCTAACTGCGAGCTACTGGTGACCTGCGCCGTGGTTCTGACCAGATTAATGACACCCGCCGCTGTAGCGAATCCGCGCGCCACAATGGCGTTTTGGTCGACTGTAATTTCCAGCGTATTGTTTATGTTAGCCACCAATATGTTCGGTGAACCCGTTGCGACCTGCATAGTACCTGCACCTGATGGC
>JAZFYH010000117.1:0-5635 GCA_036443475.1 Gammaproteobacteria bacterium
TACAGCGACCTGCGCGCCGCCAAGGACCAATACTTCGCGTCTCATGATCACCAGGCGTGGCAGTGAAAACTCGAGTCCTAAGGTAAACAGCAGAAACACCACGCCGAACTCGGCAAGCACGCGGATGGCATCGTTGTCAGGGAACAAGTTGAGGCTGTGCGGGCCGATCAACAAGCCCGTTACGAGGTAAGCAATAATAGTAGGGAGGCGCAGTCGACGCAGCAGGACGACCACGGTTACGGCAACCGCAAGTAGAATGACAACATATATAAGAATGTTTTCCTGCATGTATTACCTCTTAGTCTGGCTGGGCGCGCACAAACAATGTTAGCTCGACCAGTTCTCCTCCGCGTAATACCGTGACGGTAACCTTGTGACCCGGTTGCACGCCATACAGTTTTTCGCGGATTGCATCGTAATTGCGACCCCCGTCGACGGGAACGTCCATAACGTTAAGTATTACATCACCGCCTATAAGGAATACCTGGCCGGCGATGGTCACCTGGTACTCGCCGCCGCGTAGACCCAGCAGTTCGCTGTTTGAGCCGCGCGCAACGCGTTGCACCAGCATGCCGAACGGTTGTGGCACGTTGAATGCTTTGGCTATGTCACCGCCAAGCATTATGGTCTCAACACCAGTCCAGAGACTGGGACGTTCCAGCATGCGCTCCCGCGCAAGGTTGCTGGTTGCAGCGAAACCCAGCCCTTCGAAACCACCGGATTGCGAAAGGATGAAACTGACAATGCCGATAACTTCGCCGCGCTGGTTAAACATGGGACCGCCCGAATTGCCCTGGTTGATAGCCGCGTCGGTCTGAAAGAATTCACCAATGGCGAATCGCGAACCGTCATCGCCACCTTTTTGGCGTCCGCTGATGGTGCCTGTCGACAACGAATAACCGATTCCGTACGGTGCACCGATAATAAAAACCGGGTCACCAATTCTGGTCCTGTCGGAATCACCCAGTTTTACCCAAACGAGTTTTGTAGGCGGCTCCTCGATGCGTAACAACGCGAGGTCGGTAGCCGGCTCACTGCTGATTATGCGTGCCCAATGCTTGTCGCCGTTACGCAGTTCTATTTCAACTGAATCCGCGTTGTGCACAACATGTGCGGCAGTCAGTATCGTTCCCTGTTTGTCAATAATTACCCCTGAGCCGAGCCCAGCGATGCTGGTTAATCCGCTGGATTGATTCGGATTGGCGGCACGCTCGGTGGTGTGGATAACGACCACGGCATCAGCGAGTTTCTCGAACTTATCTGCCAGGTTTTGGTGTGCGGCGAGTTGTCCGCACACCAACAGGCCTGCGAGCAGTGTTACTGTTTTTTGCCAATTTATGGTCACTGGATTTCCCCCTGGTTGGAAAACCGTTATGCATTATCATGCCCCAACTGGCACTTGGGGTCTCGATCAGGGGGATTTCTGGGCTAGGCAGTCAGGCGGCGTTGCGGGTGTCGACCCTAAAGAACAGGGCATACATGACCGGCACAAACACCAGGGTCAGTACGGTCGCGAACGTGAGGCCGGCCATGATGGTCACCGCCATGGCGGAAAAGAACGCGTCTAGTAGGAGGGGAATCATTCCGAGAATGGTCGTGGCTGCTGCCATGGCAACCGGGTTGGCACGCGCAACACCCGCTTCAATGATGGCATTGAGGGGTGCAATGCCCTCACGAATATTAATGTCAATCTGATCGATCAGCACCACCGCATTCTTTATTAGCATACCCATCAAGCTCAAAATCCCAAGCAGTGACATGAAACCAAATGGTTGGCCGGTCGCAAGCAGTCCCGCAGTTACACCGATGATGGCCAACGGTACGGTCAACCAAATGATGAGCGGTTGTCGCAGCGCGTTGAACATGGCGATCACGATCAGGACCATCATCAAAACGAAGAACGGTAACAAGCTTATAAGCCCGGCCTGTGCCTTGGCACTGTCCTCGTATTCGCCACCCCATTCGAGATCGTATCCAGGGGGCAACGCTATCGCTTCGGTCTTGGGCCGTAATTGCTTGAACAAACTGGTTGCCTGGCCGTGCACCGGGTCAGTGAAAATGGTAATAGTCGGTTCGCGGTCCTCGCGCAGGATGATGTCATTCTCAAAAACGGTTTCAAAGTCAGAAACCACCTGGCGTAACGGGATCATCCGCTTGGCAGCCGGGCTCCATATTTGTAAGGCGTTCAAACGGGCTATTTCCTGGCGTTCCTCATCGGGCGCACGCAACAGTATGGGTATTAACAAGTCGCCTTCGCGAAATACACCCACCCGCGCCCCATCATGCGCATAACCCAGGGTTCGCGCGATTTCCTCGCGCGTAATGCCCGCTAAGTTTGCCTGTTCTTCGGCAACGACCGGGCGAATGACTTTTACTTGTTGGCGCCAGTCCGTGCGAAGAGCCTTCACGTTACCGTGTTCTTCCCACAAAGCCACCGTCTGGTCGGCAAGACTGCGCAACACAGCAGAGTCTGGACCGGTAAATCTTGCCTGTATCAATCCGTTGCCGCCTGGTCCTAGCTGGTACTTGGTGACATAACTCAGCACGTCTGGGTATAGCTCGCGCAACTCTGCCTCGATCTCTTTCTGCAGGGCGTCAATCTTGTGGTAATCGTCGACGTCGACCAGCAATTGCGCATAGGCATTGTTCGGGTTTTGCGGGTTGTAGGTCAATATGAAGCGCATGCCGCCTCGGCCAATTAGCGAGGTGATGTCCGTAACTCCGTCTTTTCCCTTGATGTTCTCGACTACCTCGTCCACGAACGTTTCAGTGGTATCGATATGCGTGCCTTGTGGCAACCAGAGATCCACCATGAACTGTGGGCGAGTGGAACTCGTGAAGAAACTCTGGTCCACGTACCTGAAGCTATATAGTGAAACTGCGAAGATCCCAATAACCGCGGCAACGGTCAGCCACTGCCTGCGCATACATAAAGCAAGAAACTTACGGTAGCCGCGGTAGATCGGCGTATCGTACGGATCCTTGTTGCCCTCAACCTTGACCTTCAGGAACATGATGCACAGTAACGGTGTAACGGTCATCGCCGTCACCCAGGAAAGGCCCAGCGATATAAACACGACCTGGAACAAGGAACGGCAGAATTCACCAGTGGAGTCGTCCGAGGTGCCAATCGCGGCAAATGCCAGCACGGCAACGGCTGTTGCACCCAGTAGGGGTATGGCGGATTGCTGGGCGACCTCAATCGTTGCTTGCTTGGCCTGCATGCCCTGTTTCATTCTTATGAGTGTGCCGTCCACGACCACGATGGCATTGTCCACCAGCATGCCAAGGGCAATGATCAGTGCGCCAAGCGATATACGTTGTAACGAGATATTCCACGGATCCATGAAAATAAACGTGGCGGAAACAGTCAGTACCAATACGAAGCCGATAATCAAACCGGCGCGCAGACCCATCGCAAATAACAACACGATGATCACTATTGCAACGGCCTGGTATAGGCTTATGAGGAAATTGTCAATTGCAATGGTAACTGAACGGGATTGCAGCGAAATAATGCCAAATTCAATACCCAGCGGTATCCTGTCTGTGAGTTCTTTGATGCGCACTTCCAGCGCTTCGCCCATGGTGACGGCGTTACCGCCCATAGCAGTTGAGATGCCCAGCGCTATCGCTGGGTGACCGTTGTAACGCAGCTTGTGGCTGGCCGGTTCGCGATAATCGCGGCGGATGTTGGCAATATCGCCCAAGCGGGTCTGGCGGTCCGATCCCGGGTTGATCAGAATTTCGCGGAACGCTTCGACGCTTGATACGACCCCCGTTGGCTTCAACGCGATGTATTCGTCACCGACTTTGAACCTGCCTGCATCTACAATAATATTTCGGGTCTGTATTTCGTTAATGATTTCTTGCGGACTGATTCCCAGTTGCGACATGCGGTCGCGATTAATCTCGATGTATATAACTTCCTCGAGTTCACCGAAGGTATCAATTTTCGCCACGTCTTCAACCAGCAAAAGCTCCCGCTTCAGCATGTCCACCACGCCTTTGAGTTCCGCGTAACTGTATTCAGGGCCGTAGACGGCGAAGAACACGCCGAACACGTCACCGTAATCATCAATAACCCGTGAAGGGCCGGCGCCCGGTGGTAGCTCGGACGCTGCATCGTTGACCTTGTTACGGAGTTCGTTCCAGACTTGCGGCAGGGTGGTCTTGTCGTACTGGGCGAGGATCTCAACGGTAATAATTGACAGGCCGTCGAGATTCTGTGAATTCACATGGTCGAGTTGACCCATTTGCTGAATCGCCGTTTCCAGCGCATCGGACACTTCTTCTGCTACTTCCTCGGCCGTTGCGCCGGGGTAGGGGGTCATGATCTGCGCAACTTTGATGGTGAACGGCGGGTCTTCCAGACGCGCGAGATTGCCGAAAGTATGTAAACCGCCGATTAACGCAACAACGGTAAATACCAGTGTAACGGTGCGATACTTGATCGCACTGGCAGCAAGATTCATTTAACCAACTCCCGGATCTGCATGCCGTCGCGTAACAAGTGCACACCGGTAATCGCAATCCGGTCACCAGATTCAAGCCCGGAAACCACGGCGATGGCATCACCCGCCATGGGTCCCAGTTCGATTTCCTGGCTACTTACCGTCATGTCATCGTTGACTCGCCACACAATGGATTGCCCGGTTTCGGTCGCGGTGACGCTGGCGGTTGGTATTTGCACCGGTCCCGAATCCCCGGTGTCGACCATGACGATCAGGCGCGCCGTCATGCCCGGTAACAAATTTGCATCGGTGGGACGTTCGAAAGAAAACTTTGCGCGATAAGTACGCGTGGTGGGATCGGCGCGTTGCGCAATCTCTCTTAGCCTTGCCGGAAACTCTCGACCTGCGATTCCCGACACCGTTACCACAGCGTCGAGCGTCTCTGCCCGTTCTTCCACGGTCAGCCCGGTTCTACCAGCGACGATCAGGTTCTCCGGTACGTCGATGTGGATTTCCAGGCTGTTTATGTCCAGCAAATCAAGAATCTCGTTCCACGGCTGTATCTGTTGAAAGTTGTCGACGTGCACTACGGCGACTTGGCCGGAAAAGGGCGCACGTAGTTCGCTGTCTCCAAGTGCCTTGCGTGCGGTGGCGAGGTCAGCGGTAGCGACATCCAAGTCGCGTTTCACGTCATCGCCTTCTTGTTGGGAAGCCACACCTTCAGTGACCAGTTGCATAACCCGGTCATAGCGTTGTCGGGTGTTCGTTGCCCGCGCGCGCGCGGATTCGACGGCGGTTATGAAATCTCTCTGGTCCAGTTTGGCTAGCAAGTCACCCTTGTTCACGTTCTGGCCTTCCTTGATGGGCAGCTCGACCAGTCGGCCCGCGACTTCGAAAGCCATTTCCGCTTGCTGGGCAGATGAAATGGCCCCCGGGAATTCGAAGCGTCCACTGGCGCCCGTACCAACGGTGAGGATTTTCACCGGCCGTACAATTGGACCTTCAGTTGGCGGTGGTTCGCTGCCGCAAGCGCTCAGCAGAACCGCAATAAAGAACAGCAAGGTAGAATTTCGCAAGCTGGCCATCGGATTCCCCCTGGCGATGCCATAATTTTGATTTACGCAAACTAAATTACTTTAATATAAATAAATTATTTTATAAACGATTAGTAGGATTGCTAA
>JAZFYH010000118.1:0-3923 GCA_036443475.1 Gammaproteobacteria bacterium
AACACCACGACAGACCGTTCAAAATCCTCGTCGACGAAAAATCGGCCAAGCAACGGATTGATGCGGAACACGCGCAGAATTTCCGGCGAAAATGCGGCACCCGTCAATGCTTCGGTACCGGAATCCAGGTTTAACGCGTAGGTGCTGAACTGGGCAACGCCGAGCTCGTCAAACATGTTCTGCTCGGCGGCAAAAATTTCGTAATTGACCGGGGTGACAGAAAATGGAATATCCATCAGGTTGCCGGTCGTGCCTACGGTGTCGACCTGGATAATGTCATTGCCATTCTTAAAGGGCATGGGGTCGATAACCACACCGCGGATGATGGAATAAATCGCGGTATTCGCGCCGATGCCAAGCGCCAGACACAAAAGCACAATGGCCGTAAAGCCCGGCGCTTTTGCGAGCGAACGAATGCTTAATCTGATATCCGACCAAAGTGCATACATGAAAAACTCCTCCATCCGCTGCCCCAACGCTTAGGGCGCCCAATAATTGTTCTGTTACATGATAGACAAGCAAAATACGTGCCATATTTCAGAACCCACGAAAATTGGCTAAATCGTAATGCAACATGCAGCGTAAGTTGACCGAAACTGGGACAAGAAGTTTCGATTCCGGGAAAGCGGTTCGGGATGTTTAATCAAAGAGTGAGTAATGAAAGGGAACTATGAATCTTAAAATTCACCGGGTGTTTGCCTATTTATGCTCAGAGTCAAAACACTGTAATTCAACTCTGCCACGAAATAGCATAGTTAACTCCGAGTAATCAGGAATATTTGCGACATTACGCGGTCTAATCCAGCATTGACTGACTTAAATATTCGCAAAGTAATCAGAAGGATTCAAAATGAAGAGCTCGCTTTTTATTTCCACAATTTTCGGGGCACTTGGCTTAACGGTAATATCGCCAATTACAACAGCGACTGCCGCAGCCGAAGAATCGGCTGCGTGCAAGTTGTCAGAAACGGAATTGGTCGAACGACTGCAATTGCCCTATGACCAATATGAAGATTACAACGATGAAAGCGAAACCAGCTGGCGCAGCCTTGAGAAAAAGCGCTGTTTTGCTGAAGCCGCCCGATACATCCATCTTTATGTGGAGGGTAACCGCAATAATCTCGACCCCGGCGCCATCAAGCTTCAGACCTTTCATGAAGCGATGATGCTGTCCTGGTCCGGGCAAGATGTAGCTGCGCGACATGTTTTTGGCGGGATTCATTTTGTCGAAGGCAGTGAAAAAGCAACCGGTCAATTCAATTTTGACGACTGGAACGCCTATGTAGATGCCACAATCGCCTTTCTGGACAAGGACCGTGCGGCATTCGACGTAAAATTCGCCTTTATCAGTGATCGCATAGCGGCCGATAAAGCCGGGCAAATTGTTGGAGAGCCGGGTCACCCGGGCCTCCGCAAATTGTTCTCGGGCGTGTTGAACGTGCTCGGCAACTGCTTTGTGGGCAGCTATTGGGAAGCGTACGGCCAGCGCGTATTCGGCGGGCCGGCATGTTTGAGTAACTGACTCATCATTCTTAGTGTCTACAAACAAAAACGGCTCAGGGAGTATTTGGGGTTAGAGTAAAAATACAGTTCACCTGCCAAGGTCAGCTAAGTGGGCCTCACCGAATTCTACTGGGATCCACCGACACTGGTTATAAGCGAAATTGACGGCTCAATTCGTGGTGCAAATTTCGTGCGGTTCGGCCATTCTAAATGTGTTCATATTGCAAAATTTCAAAAAAGGCGGCCATGTGGCCGCCTTTTTAATAGTTACTGATTACTTAAACCGTATCACTTTCTTCACTAATACCTTCGAACAGCGGTGTGGTCAGGTAACGTTCACCGGTATCGGGCAACATGGCCAGCAGCACCGAACCTTTCTCTGCCTTGTTTGCCGTTTCGAGCGCCGCAGCGAACGTAGCGCCGGAGGATATACCGCAGAAAATGCCTTCCTTGGTGGCAAGCTCCTTGGTCGTGGCGATAGCGAGGTCATCGGATACTGGCAGAATTTCGTCGTAAATTTCACGACTCATGACGGTTGGAATGAAATCCGGTGTCCAGCCCTGGATTTTATGTGGTTGCCATTCTTTACCGGAAAGAATGGCAGCGCCTTCAGGTTCCGTAACAATAACCTTGATATTCGGCCGCGCCGTTTTCAGCATTTCGCCCGCACCGGTAATGGTTCCACCTGTTCCCATACCGGAAACGAAATAGTCCAGCCGTTGGCCGGCAAAATCTTGCAGAATTTCCGGTCCCGTAGTGTTGCGGTGATAGTCAGGATTGGCGAGGTTATCGAACTGCTGCGGCATCCACCAGCCGTCCTGTTGCGCAAGCTCGGCTGCTTTCTTAACCATGCCGGAGCCACGATCTGCGGCAGGAGTAAGAATGACCTTTGCACCCATGAATTTCATCAGTCGGCGACGTTCGACGGAGAACGAGTCCGACATGACTGCGACAAATGGATAACCCTTGACGGCACACACCATGGCTAGCGAAATACCAGTGTTGCCAGAGGTGGGTTCGACCACCGTCATGCCGGCTTTCAGAATGCCGCGCTGTTCCGCGTCAATGATCATTGCGAACGCCAGACGGTCCTTGACAGAGCTAAGTGGATTGAAGGCTTCGCACTTGACGTATATGGTCACGTGCTGCGGAGCCAGGCGATTGATGCGTACCACAGGCGTATTGCCAATAGTTCCCAAGATGGACTCGTAAATCATATGCGTTCCCCTCACTATGCAATTACGGTTTAGTGTTGTTGCCAGACCGCACTGGCAGCATAGCCGCGATACGCTGAAATTTCGATGTCTTTAGTACCTTGCAAGGACATGCGGATTAATGCAGAAAATAAGCTCATTGAAGGTGAGAAAAAAATGTGTTCAGACATGAACCGCGAGAAATACCATGGCCAATACTGATTCGCGGCGCCTGAAGCTGGCGTTTCTGTATGTATTCATATTCACCATTTTTATTTGGTGGCTGAAGCTTGCCGAAGCCCTATTCGGCTGGGATTTCCTGTCACTTGGCATTTACCCGCTGGAACTGCGCGGTTTACCCGGCATTCTTACCGCGCCCCTGGTGCACGGCTCGTGGGGGCACGTGTTTGCCAACACACTGCCACTGCTCATGCTGGGGACGGCGTTGCTGTATGGCTACCCGAAATCGCGTTGGTGGACCATTCTGATTATCTGGATCGGGTCGGGAATCGGAGTCTGGCTAACCGCGCGCGTGTCTTACCATCTGGGTGCCAGCGGTCTTACACACGGATTCATGTTTTTTATATTCCTTAGTGGGATCTTGCGGCGCGATCGGCGTTCCATGGCCCTGGCCATGTTCGCATTCTTCTTATATGGGGGCATGGTGATGACCATATTCCCGCGCGAGATCAACATTTCGTTCGAGTCACATCTCTGGGGCGCAATAATGGGTGTCGTGTGTGCTGTGGCATTTCGTCGCCGCGACCCAAAACCGCCGCGGAAAGTTTACTCCTGGGAACTGGAACCGGAAGACGCCGAGGATCCGTTGATCGGCGATCTTTGGAAAAAAGAACCGGAGCCGCCGCGCAAATCCTCATCCGGTGACACCTTGCACTGACGCGCTTACTTGTCAGAACTATCCGTTCAGTCCCTGTTGCAGGATGTGTCGTGTGCACCGTTGTTACAGTCTGCATGGATGCTTCTAATTCTTTTAAGCGATCAAGGGCACGGTAAGACAATTTTTTATTAACGCCATGGGTCGCGCGTCAAGCCCTGTTTGCGAAATTCCCGATCCTGCAGATTGTGAGTACACTTCGCACATGGCTTTGTTGTGGCAGAAAACTGCTGGTGGAACTCATTACGAAGTGCGCTCCGCAGGTGCGACCCGGCGTTTGTATACCAATGGTGTATTTCACAGTCAGTTCAATCCGAACCATTTGTTGACTC
>JAZFYH010000119.1:0-14730 GCA_036443475.1 Gammaproteobacteria bacterium
TCGTTCACGTGTTCAGCAATTTTTCTGCGCGAATGCGAAAGCGTTTACTGAAGTTCATGCGCTCGCACAACGCATCCACCGCGTCCAAGTCTGGGCCGCGCCAGGTGAGATTGTCCAGCCGGGTGTCCATATCGACATCACACACAATTCTCGCCAGTTCACGTGACAGGAACGCGGCTTTCCGGTCCCTTTCGAGCTTGTCGCGCACGCCCTTGGCGCCACGCAGCTTCAGCTTCGGAACCTCTGCGAGATTTTCGTACAGCGTTTCAAGGTCGCCGAATGCCTGCAGCAAAACTGTAGCGGTTTTCGGACCAACACCACGTACGCCGGGAATATTGTCCACCGAATCACCGGCCAAACCGAACAAGTCGGCAATGTGTTCCGGTGTCACACCGAATTTTTCTTGCACGCCTTTGCGGTCCAGCTTCTTATTTGCCGCGTAATCCCACCAGGTGTCTTTATCACGCAACAACTGTGTCAGGTCTTTGTCGCGGGTCATGATGGTGATGGTCTTGCCCTGCTCGCGTCCGGCACGAGCCAGGGTACCGATCAGGTCATCCGCCTCGTAAGTGTCGGAAGCAAATCCCACCACACCGAAGGCGTCGGTCACATCGCGACAGATTTTGAGTTGCTTCTTGAGATCGGGTGGCGGAGGGTCACGGTTGGCCTTGTAATCCGCGTAAATCTCGTTGCGATAAGAGGTCGTCAGGCTTTCATCGAAACATGCGGCAACATGGGCAGGGGAATGACGTTCCAGGAATTCCATGAGGAAACTGGCAAAACCGTATACTGCGTGGGCCGGGTCGCCATCCGCATCGTAGAAGGTATCCGGTAAAGAGTAATAAGCCCGGAATATGTAGACGCTGGCATCAATTAAATAAATCACGGCTGTACCGGTAAGCGGCCATTTCTGCTAGCTTGTTTTAGCACATTCAACCGGAAAGCACTTGGGAGAAAATCATGGGTCGGTTACTGGTCATTCTCGGTGCATTGCTGACGCCATTGTCCTGTCTGGCGGACGCAACGCTCATCTATCACAACAGTGCCGGGCAGACGGCAATTCGAACCATGGTGCAAGGCCACCTGATGCGTATGGATGAAGGCCAGAAATCCAGTGTCATCTACGACACCGCATCGAGCACCATGACCGTGATCGAACACAAGGAACGGCGCTATTTCCGCTTCGACCAGAATACCATCAACAAATTGGGATCCCAGGTTTCAGCGGCACAGGCAGAGCTCAAGGCACAACTTGCGCAATTACCACCGGAACAACGGGCCATGATGGAAAACATGACGGGCGGGCTAAAGCAATCACTGGAGTCCAACCTTTCACAGACCGAGGTCAGCAACCCAGGTAAAACCGAGACGATCAACGGAATCAAGTGCAGGGTGATGGTTTACCGGGTTGGCGGCAACACGGAATACGAACTCTGTCTGGCCGACCCGGAAGACGTGGGTGTTTCGCAAACAGATTATCTCGCGACGCGCAAGGCGTATGCATTTGCTTCCGAATTCATTAGAAAAATTGCCAGTCACGTCGGACTGGAATCCAATATCGATTACAGCAAGCTTAACGGTTTGACGGTGCGGGTAATCCAAAATGGCGGCGATCCGCTTATTCTTAACGAAGTGCTGGACAGCGTGCCGGCGGATGCCTTCAGCATTCCTGCTGATTACAAGGAAGACACTATCGAGTACGAATAAGCCATGTAGGCTGATGTTAACGACGCTGCCGTCAGCGGTGTGGTTGCAACCTCTGCGGTTACCCAGAAACGTAGTCGATGTAATCAGGCTTCCACATGGCGGCCTCGACAAAGGCTTCGGGATCTTCGGGCACATCTCGCCCCAGTACGGCGTCGCTGGCAGCTTGTCGCATTACCGCCGCCGCCACTTTAATCTGCGATTCGCGCAAACGTGTAATTTTCGGAAACAACAGCCCGGTTTCCAGTTCTTCCTCAGTCACGCACTCCGCCAGAGCACGTGACGCCGCGGTCACCATGTTGTCGGTCACAATGTCGCATTCACCCAGTAAGGTGCCCAGACCGAGACCGGGGAAAATAAAAACGTTATTACCCTGACCGATAACATGACGTTTGCCGTTGTACTCGACCGGCGCAAACGGGCTCCCGGTTGCAACAAGTGCGCGACCGTCCGACCAGCGAATGATATCCTCCGGCACGGCTTCAGCGTTGTCGGTCGGATTTGAAAACGGCAGCACCAACGGCCGTTCGGTATTCTCCGCCATTTCGCGCACAATTTTTTCGTTAAACGAACCCGCCTGGCCTGAGGAACCGATCAATACTGCCGGTCGATACTTGCTTATGATCTGCTGCAAACCACGTTCATTGTGATTGCCAAAACCGCGCTCCGTTGCAAGCTCGGGCGACCAGGCAAGTTCTTTTTTGTATTCGTCGCGCAGATCACGGTCTGTTACCAGTAAGCCGCGACTGTCGAGTACCGCAATGTTCTCCCGACAACGTTCCTCATCAAGTCCCGCCGCGAGCATGGCGGCTTTCAATTGCCGCGCTATACCCAGACCCGCGGCACCGGCACCGAAAATAACGATGTTTTGCTCGGTAAGTTGTGCATGGGTAACGCGCAACGCAGACAGTATTGCAGCCAACGCTACTGCACCGGTGCCCTGGATGTCGTCGTTGAATGACAATACCGATTTGCGGTATCGGTCGAGAATACCCAGTGCGTTGTCCTTGCGGAAATCCTCCCACTGGATGAGCGCGCGGGGAAACAGGATTTTTACCGCTTCGACATATTCCTCGACAAACGAGTCGTACTCGTCACCCACCAACCGTTTGTTCGGCCAACCCAGATACAGCGGGTCGTCGAGCAATTCTTTGTTGTTGGTTCCCACGTCAAGACTAATTGGCAAGCATTGCGCCGGATGAATACCGGCCGCCGCTGTGTAAAGGGCAAGCTTGCCAATAGAAATGGCAATGCCACCGGCACCCTGGTCACCAATGCCCAGTATGGATTCATTATCGGTTACGACGATCAGGCGAACGTCGCTGAATGGTGCACTCTGCTCCAACACTTCACGAATCCGTCCACGATGTTCCGGCGTGATCCACAGTCCACGACCACGACGGAAATGGTGACTGTACTCTCGCGTTGCCTGGCCAACGGTTGGCGTATAAATAACCGGCATGAATTCTTCGAGATGATCATATAGCACACGGTAAAACAAATGCTCATTGCGATCCTGCAATGCGGCAAGACCGATGTATTTTTCCATTGATTTGGTTTTTTCACACAGCGAAGTGTAAATGCGACTGGCCTGCTGTTCCATAGACATGCATTGATTGGGCAGAATACCTTCCAGACCGAAGTGTTGCCGTTCATCCATGCTGAACGCAGTACCTTTGTTCAATAGAGGGTGGCGAATGAGATCGTAACCGCGCAGTGAAACCTGTAGCGCGCGTCGACCATTGTCGTCAACGTACTTGAGTTCTTCCACCTCTACTACCCCCCTTAAATAATTGTGACGGCTACCGTTCTCACGTCCCCCTTCAAATACTCGCGACGGCTACCGTTCCCAGAATCCTTAATTTAGGCGCAAGAAAATTAGGCGTGCAGGATAACTTCCTTGGCGACACCGTCGAGGCGCTTATGCAATGGGCTGGTGCGCGGGAAATGTGCCAGCAGAAATTCCATCTGATCAGAAAGGATACGACGGCCTTTAAGGTATATGTATTCTGCATGTGTCGGCGTAAATGGTACGGCAAGCAATTCCATTCCTGATTGTTCCGGTGTTAGACCTGCTTTGTGGTTGTTGCAACGTTTGCAGGCCGTCACCACGTTGTTCCAGCTGTCCTTACCACCGCAGCTTAACGGTGTAATGTGATCACGAGAAAGTTCTGCAACCGGAAATTGCCTGCCACAATAAAGACACAGTCTCGCGTCACGACGAAACAACGTATGGTTATTCAACGGTGGCACGTATTTGTCACGCGCTTTCGCCAGAGCGTGAATATCGCCTTGCGTAGCGATAATAGAGTTGACGGAAACTTCGCTGCGCAAACCGGAAGCCGCGTTGATGCCGCCGTGTATGGTGTACAACAGACTGCCGCAAGCGTACGCGACCTGGCCCACATGGTAGAGCCGCACGGCATCTTGGTAGTCGACCCACTCCAGCGGCATGCCGGCTACATCGGTTCTTAATACCTGTTGACTCAGGCCAAACACAAAGTTTTCCTCTCGTCTGGTTTAACTACTTTTTCTAACACCCTGTTTCATCTCATTTTAGACGCCGAAATGCAAATTTCACCGACGCATTCCATTTCCGTACGATCTCAACTTTTTCGTCATATCGCTAACCGGGAAGCAGAATTGTCGCCCTACCGTAGCGCCGATTCCTTAATAAAGGAAATCGCGGGATGCGGGGCGTTCAACGCCTATGCCATTACCGGTAGACTCGTCCGACACAAGGAGGACGAGCATGGCGGTGAATCTGGGCATTCCCCGGGAAACGGCGGCCAACGAAACGCGCGTGGCGACAGTGCCCGGCGTTATTGGCAAGCTGACGGACCTGGGTTTTGAAGTCAGCATTGAAGCGGGGGCGGGCGTGGCAGCCGGCATCCCTGACGCCGTCTATGTGGGTGCGCGGCCGGTACCGGACGCAACCACGATATTTGGAGAGTCGGCGGTCCTGTTCAAGGTGCAAACGCCCACCCTGAACGAGGTCAAGGCAATGCGGCAGGGCAGCATAGTCGTTGGCTTCATGAATGCGCACCAGAATCTCGATGTTGTTGCAGCATTACGCGACCAAATGATTACCGCGTTCGCGGTGGAATTGATTCCGCGTATATCTCGCGCGCAGTCCATGGACGGTCTCTCTTCCCAGGCTGTTGTGGCCGGTTACCAGGCCACTTTGATCGCCGCGAGTAAGTTACAACGCTTTTTACCCATGCTGACCACAGCCGCGGGTACAGTCCGGCCGGCAAAAATTCTTGTCATTGGTGCCGGGGTGGCAGGTTTGCAGGCCATCGCGACAGCAAAACGTCTGGGTGCGATGGTGGAAGGATTCGACGTACGTTCGGCAACCAAGGAACAAGTGGAATCGCTAGGCGCCAAGTTTGTTGACACCGGTGTGAAAGCTGAAGGTGAAGGCGGCTACGCGCGCGAACTCACCGAGGAGGAAAAAACACAACAACAAGCGGTGCTCGCCGAACACATTGCACAAGCGGATGGCGTTATAACCACAGCGGCAATTCCCGGCCGGCCTTCGCCAAAAATTATTTCCACGGCCATGGTGGACGCCATGAAACCTGGTTCAGTTATTGTGGATCTCGCGGCGGAAGGTGGTGGTAACTGCGAACTCACCAAGCCAGGAGAAGATGTGCAGCATGGTAACGTGCTGATTAGCGGACCGTTGAACGTTCCCGGCATGCTGGCCGAGCATGCCAGTGAAATGTATGCACGCAATCTTCTTAACTTCTCGTCGCCCTGGATGAAAGACGGCGAATTGATTATTGATTGGGAAGACGAAGTGTACGCACAAAGCGTGCTGACTCATGAGGGCGAAATCAAGCACGTCGGTACACGCGAACTGGTGGAGGGAAAGTCGTGATAGATGGATTCATTGCTTTATACATTTTCATGCTCGCAGCGTTCACGGGCTATGAGGTCATCGGGCGCGTGCCGGTCATCCTGCACACACCGTTAATGTCGGGGTCCAACTTCATACACGGTATTGTGCTGGTTGGTGCCATGGTCACTCTTGGACATGCGGACACGACGCTTGAACAAGTCATCGGATTCATAGGTGTATTTCTCGGTGCCGGCAACGCGGTGGGGGGCTATGTGGTTACCGAGCGCATGCTGGAAATGTTCAAGACCAGCAAAAAGGAGCAGGTAGATGACTGATTTGATACCTGCCGAGTATATCGATCTCATCGTAAAGGGATCGTACTTCCTCGCTGCGTTCCTTTTCATTTTTGGTTTAAAACGCATGAGTTCGCCGGCTACTGCGCGAGGTGGCATCGTCTGGGCCGGTGCAGCCATGGTGCTGGCAACGCTGGTAACTTTTATGTATCCCGCCATGCACAACTACATGTTGATGATTATTGCCATTGCCTTGGCATCCGTCATGGCGTGGTGGACCGCCAAGAAAGTGGCCATGACCGATATACCGCAAATGATCGCGTTGTATAACGGCATGGGCGGTGGAGCAGCAGCCGCCATCGCGGCACAGGAATTACTTGGTGGTAATGTTCACGGCCTAACCTTCCTGGTGCTTGCTGTGGCCGGGGGACTTATTGGAGCTGTGTCGTTCAGCGGCTCGTTGATTGCGTTTGCCAAACTGCAAGGAATCTTGCGCAAGCCGCTACGCTTTCCAGGCCAGCAGATTTTCAACTTGTTGTTTTTTGTCGCGACTGTCGTCAGTGGTATGGCGTTACTGTCTGAAGAGTATTCCTCGTTTAACATGATCATTATTTTCTTCATTCTTGCGCTGGCGTTCGGCGTGCTCATGACCCTGCCTATCGGCGGTGCCGACATGCCGGTGGTGATTTCGCTGTATAACGCTTTGACCGGGCTGGCCGTGGCCTTTGAAGGCTTCGTGTTAAACAACGCTGCCATGATCATCGCCGGTACGGTGGTGGGTTCGGCGGGTACCCTGCTTACCCAGTTGATGGCCAGGGCCATGAACCGGTCCATTAGTAACGTGCTGTTTTCCGGCTTTGGCGAAACGGCCGTGGAAGGTGGGGATATTG
The DNA here is from genome assembly GCA_036443475.1 of Gammaproteobacteria bacterium. Classification (GTDB taxonomy): domain Bacteria; phylum Pseudomonadota; class Gammaproteobacteria; order Natronospirales; family JAZFYH01; genus JAZFYH01. The sequence continues at coordinate 6,732 of JAZFYH010000119.1, forward strand.
TAGGCTCACTCAAACCTATTGAAGCTCCGGATGCCGCCATCATGATGGCGTATGCCGAAAAAGTTCTGGTGGTACCGGGTTACGGCATGGCAGTCGCGCAGGCGCAACACAAAATATGGGAATTTTCCAAGAAGCTGATCGAGCGCGGAGTGAAAGTGTATTTCGCGATTCATCCTGTTGCCGGGCGCATGCCTGGTCACATGAATGTGTTACTGGCCGAAGCAGGTGTACCGTACGACCTGATCTTTGATCTGGATGAAATAAATAATGAATTTACTACCACAGATGTATCTTTGGTCATCGGTGCTAACGACGTGGTGAATCCTGTCGCAAGAACCGATCCTTCCAGCCCGATTTATGGCATGCCGATTCTTGACGCGGACAAATCAAAAAACGTTATTGTTATCAAACGTGGTCAGGGCGCCGGATTCTCCGGCATAGAGAATGCGCTGTTCTACGGCGATAACACCCGCATGCTATACGGGGATGCGCAAGACGCGGGAAGCAAGTTGATTGCAGGTTTGAAGGGTTTGTAGTTCGACGTGGAATATAGCGGCCAGCTACAAGTGCATCTGACCGAACCACCAAGAACGGTACCGCTTGCGTTGCGGATCTCTTTACTTTTTGGTGGCACACTCAACACCATTGGCTGGGTGTTTTTTGGTTTCGGAGGAGTGTTTGTCTGGATGTTTGCCATGCATGGCGACTACTCCTTTTTCACCTTTTCAGGACCCACGCTGGAAACAACGGGTGTCATTGTGCGCAGCGAGAGGACCAGTACCAGTGAAGGTGGCAGCGACAGCCGGCCGGGTACGCCTATTTACGCAAACTACTTCAAGTACGAAGCTGACGGCGTTGAATTCGAATCCGTGTCCTATGCAACTGGTCGTAGTCTTGAACCAGGGCGTAAGGCTGAAGTTGAATTCCTTGCCAATAAACCGCGTGAAGCCAGAATCAAGGGCATGCGGCGTGCGTTGTTTCCTCCTTTCGTTGCTTTTGTTGTCATCTTCCCGCTCATCGGCTTGGCATTCATTCTTGCCCGGCTACGCAACGCAGTAAAAAGTATTCGCTTGTTGCATATCGGTCGCAGTAGCACCGGTACTCTGCGCTCGAAAATTCCCACCAATGTGAGCATTAATAACCAACCAGTGTTCCGCATGACATTTGATTTCATGACAGCCGAAGGTCGCAAGGGTGAAGTCGTTGTTCGTACGCATGAAACCACACAACTGGAGGACGAAGAAAACGAACGCCTGATTTATGATCCTTACGATCTACAGAACGGAATAACCTTTGACGATCTGCCCGGAAACACCCGCATTGACGCTGCCGGCAATTTTTATACCGGTTTATATCTTTCCACTATGGGAAGCCTGGTATTACCACTGGCCACGCTGGGTGGACACGGTTGGTGGATATACATTAATTACTTCGCACCCTGATCCTGCCTGCTGTGACGCGTATTGTTGCGCAAGGTTTATCTTGCTGTCCTGCCCGACATTCAGGACATTTTCACGATTACAGCGGGAAAGCTCTGCAATTTGGAACGCCTGGCGCTCAACACCGGCGAGAAAATCATCTTGACGGCTTTCCAGCAATTCGGTTGACACGATTTTCGGTTATTCTTGAAAATTATGTTGTTACCCTCCCTGCCAGTTCGAGTTCAGTGAAACGCGTGCATTTCCTGTTCGTTCATTTTTTCACCAGCTGCGTGCTTTCAGCTGATTGTGTGTTCTTGAGGGCAGGTTTGATGGACGCCCCACAGGCTTATCCACAAAATCTGTGGACAATAGTGAGCAATTGATGCGCAAGCAGCGGATAGACATTGTTCGGGTTGCGGTGCCCTCACCCTTGCGGCGCTACTTCGATTACCTGCCGCCTAGCGGTACAGCGCTCGCCATAATCAAGCCCGGGATGCGAGTCAAAGTACCGTTTGGGCGACAATCTTTGGTGGCGCTAGTCAGCGACATTACGCAACACACAACCATAGCCAGGAACAAGCTGCGACGTATAACGAAAATCATTGACGATACCCCCATGATCGGGTCGCATGAAATGAAACTGGCGCGTTGGGCAGCGGAGTATTACCAGCATGCGCCGGGTGAGGTCTACGCGGCTTTCTTACCGCTCAGTTTGCGCCGCGGTGCTCCGGCGGAGATGCCTAAAACGCTGTGTTACGCCCTGACACCCTCCGGAAAATCACTTGCTCCAAGTACGCTGCAGCGAGCTCCACGACAGCAAGCCTTATTGGAACGCCTTGCCGGAGCAAAAAAACCGCTCGCAATTTCAGAACTGGCGGAAGTTGGAGGCAGTTGGCGTGAAGCATTGCGTCGACTGATCGACAAAGGCTGGGTTCAACGCCTTGCTTGTGATTCAACAACAGAGAAAACTCTGCCTACTGAGTCCGCGCCCAAACTGAATGATGCGCAACAATATGCTGTGGATTCCATGCGCGACAGGGAATCCGACTTCTCAGCAACCTTGCTGGACGGCATCACAGGTAGTGGTAAGACCGAAGTGTATCTGTCATGCATTGAACATGTGGCGGCCATGCAAAGACAGACGCTGGTTTTGCTGCCCGAAATTGGATTGACGCCGCAAGCGGTTGCGCGTTACCGGCAGCGACTTGGCCAGGGTGTACACACGTACCACTCCGAATTGAGCGAAAAAGACCGGCTTGCAACCTGGCTGGCCGCACGAAACGGTACGGCCAAGGTCATAATCGGTACCCGCTCAGCGGTTTTTCTTCCCCTTGCGCAACCCGGACTTATCGTCATTGATGAAGAACATGACACGTCTTTCAAGCAACAAGATGGATTCCGATATTCGGCACGCGATCTTGCGGTAGTACGTGCACAACAGGCGGACATCCCCGTACTCCTCGGCTCTGCCACACCGTCGTTTGAGAGCCTGGAAAATGTCCGGCAGAACCGCTACCACGCCATGTACCTGCCGGAACGTGCCGGTGCGGCGGTGCATCCGACCTTGCGTATTCTCGACGTGCGCAGTCGACCCATGCCGGGCGGGATTTCCGATCTGTTAGCAGACCGTATTCGTTATCACCTAGACAACGGCGGCCAAGTATTGCTGTTTCTAAACCGCCGCGGGTATGCGCCGGTTCTTACTTGTCACCACTGTGGTTGGATAGCGGAGTGCCAGCGATGCGACGCGCGCATGACCTTGCACCGCGGCGCGCGTCTGCTGGTTTGTCACCACTGCGGCAAATTGCAACCCGAACCGGCACAGTGCCCAAGTTGCGACAAACCTTCGCTTGAACCCATGGGAAAAGGGACAGAGCGTATCGAGGAACAACTGAGCAAGGCATTTCCCGGCGTGGAGCTGGCGCGAATCGACCGCGACAGTACGCGCCGCAAAGGTGAACTGGAGCGCTTGCTGCAAGCGGTTCATACAGGCAAGACTCGCTTGCTGGTGGGCACACAAATGCTGGCCAAGGGTCACGATTTTCCCGGTGTCAGTCTGGTGGGAATCATTAACGCGGACCAAGGATTGTTCGGCCTGGATTTCCGGGCCAGCGAACGCCTGGCGCAACTGATTGTTCAAGTCGCAGGTCGGGCGGGGCGCGCCGAAAAACCTGGTGAAGTCCTGATCCAGACCCATCATCCGGAGCATCCTTTACTGCGACAGCTTGTCGCTCACGGTTACGCCGAGTTCGCTAAAGCGGGTCTGGAGGAACGTCGGCTGGCCGGGATGCCGCCTTATAGCGCATTGGCTTTGTTTCGAGCGGAGTCCACAAAATCTGCAGCGCCTAGTGCCTTCCTGCAACAGGTTGCGCATCGATTTAGAAGCGATGAAGAACTTGAAGTACTGGGTCCTGCCACGGCACCCATGGCCCGGCGTGCCGGTCATGTCCGTGCCCAACTCCTGTTGCGATCAACAAGGCGCGCACACCTGAATCGGGTGCTGGCTGAACGGGTCGCTGAACTCGAAGGCCTGCCCTCAGCACGCGGTGTGCGTTGGAGCCTGGACGTGGACCCGCTGGAACTGTTCTGACGATTCTGTAAGGCTCTGTTTCTTGACATAACGGTAGGCGCTAAACTTGCGCATTTTTTGGATCGGCTTGCAAAAGTGAAACAACGTATCGAACAACTTGTCATGGCTGCACTGCGGGAGCTTCCAGAAGATATCCTGCCCGCCGATGCACGGCCGGAAAAGGTGCAAGTCGAACGAACCCGCGATCGAGCGCATGGTGATTTTGCGTGCAACGTGGCCATGGCCCTTGCCAAGGCCACGCGACGCAAGCCGCGCGACATTGCAGAGCAGCTTATTGCTGCCCTGCCTGCGGACTTTAGCATTGCGCGGACCGAGATCGCCGGGCCCGGGTTCATAAACTTTTTCCTTGCGCCAGCTGCCTACCACGCGACCTTGCAAAATGTACTTGCGGAAAAAGAACACTACGGACGCTCACAAATCGGCGAAGGGTTACGGATTAACGTGGAATTTGTCTCGGCAAATCCGACTGGTCCCCTGCATGTGGGTCATGGCCGCGGCGCCTCTTACGGCGCGACCGTTTCCAACTTGCTTGCTGCAACCGGTTACGCCGTGCACCGCGAGTACTACGTTAACGACGCCGGCCGGCAAATGAATATTCTTGCCGCAAGTGTCTGGCTGCGTTATCTCGAACTTTGCGGCATAGAAATAAAATTTCCTGCTAACGGGTATCGGGGTGACTACGTTTTTGATATCGCGCGGACATTGCACAGCGAACACACTGCAAAATTCGAGCGGCCAATCGACGAAATTGTTGTCAATCTGCCGGATGACGAACCGCAAGGTGACAAGGAAAAGTACATCGACGCATTGGTTGCGCGCGCCAAGGAATTGCTGGGTGGGGACTACGATATTGTTTTCGCCGCCGGTCTAAACACTATAGTTGCGGATATCCGTCAGGACCTCGAGGAATTCGGTGTCACGTTTGATACGTGGTTTTCGGAGCGATCACTGACCGATAACGGTGACGTGCAAAAAGCCATAGAGAGTCTCAAGGCAAGCGGTGACGTTTACAAGAAATCCGGTGCATTGTGGTTTGCTGCAGAAAAGTACGGCGACGAGAAAGACCGGGTTGTGGTTCGGGAGAACGGTCAGGCCACTTATTTCGCTTCCGATATCGCTTACGTGATGAACAAACGCAACCGGAAGTTTGATCATCTGCTGTACATTCTTGGCGCGGATCATCACGGCTATGTGGCTCGATTGCGCGCCGGCTTACAGGCCACTAAGGATGACCCGAAAAGTATCGAGGTCCGACTGGTGCAGTTTGCAATCCTGTATCGCGGAGGTGAAAAGGTTCAGATGTCCACGCGCTCGGGCGAGTTTGTTACCTTGCGTAACCTGCGTGCAGAAGTGGGTCGTGATGCGGCGAGATATTTTTATATATCCCGGTCTAACGACCAGCACCTGGACTTCGACCTGGAGCTTGCCAAGTCGCACTCGACAGATAACCCCGTGTACTACATTCAATATGCGCACGCGCGCATTTGTAGTGTTTTCCGGCAGCTCGCGTCACAGGGTAGACAGTTTCCCGATGCTGCTTGCAACCGAGACTTCTCGGTACTGACCGAACCACAGGAGGACGCCTTGCTGGTGAGTCTGGCACGATACCCGGAAATCATTGAGCTCGCGGCACTGGGTCGCGCACCGCAACACCTGGCCCATTTCCTGCGCGATTTTGCCAACGAGTTTCATACTTATTACAACGCGCACCAATTCATCGTTGACGATACCGTTCTGCGCGATGCCAGGCTGTCACTGGTCGCCGCTGTCGGCCAGATTATACGTAATGGACTAGAGCTGTTGGGTGTTACAGCACCGGAGAGCATGTGATGGCACAAGATTACAAGAATACCTCTGCGAGGTCAGACCACAATGCACCAGCACCCGGCTGGATCTGGCTGATTGCAGGCTTCGCCATGGGGTTTGCTGCGGCGGTTCTACTGAAGCTTGGGGGTGAAGTCCGGAATCCATCGGTTAATGCGCAACAGGAAGTTGCAACCGACAAATCCGGTGACGAAGACAACGGGCCACGATTCGATTTCTACAAAATGCTGCCGAATTTTGAGGTCGTGATACCGGAGCAGGACAAAGATGTACGACGGCACGGAGATGTTGCATCCATTGATAAGCCCGGCACGTACGTGTTGCAGACGGGTTCATTCAAGACCTTTTCAGAGGCTGATAAGTTGAAAGCAACTTTGGCGATGCTTGGTGTTGAATCGAGAATCCAAAAAGTGACCATCGACAACGATCAGACCTGGCATCGCGTACGAGTGGGTCCGTACAGCGACCTTGAGCAACTGAATAATACACGCCGCCGGCTTGCGGAGAATGATTTACAGGCGCTGATAATACGCGTTGGCGACTGAAGAACTTTATTATTCGTCGTAGGCTTTTGAAGAAATATCTATGCCTAGCGAGCGCAGTTTGCGGTAAAGGTGGGTACGCTCCATCCCCACTCGTTCCGCCAGCTTGCCGACTTTTCCATCGCACAAACGCAGTTGTTCCACCAGGTAGGTACGCTCAAACTGTTCCCTGGCTTCGCGCAATGGCAGCGCAAGCAAGTCTTGCTTAACAAGTGGCGCACTTCCCTGTTGAGGTATTTCACGTAACACCATTTCAATCTCATCAAGACTAATTTCCTCGCTATCACCCAGAACGAGAAACCGCTGCACAGTGTTTTTCAGTTCCCGAATATTTCCCGGCCAGGGATAGTTGCGTAGTCGGTTTTGTGCCGCAACACTGAACCGCCGAAATGGAAACTTTTCCTGATCTACCAGTACGTCAACGTAATATCGCAGGAGATCCGGCACGTCCTCCCGGTAATCCCGCAACGGTGGGATCACAATCTCTATAACATTCAGCAAGGTGAAAAGATCACGCCGAATCTGGCCGCCATCTAGCAAGGCATGGATGTCGGGTTGTGCGGACGACAACACCCTGCAGGTTAACGCCACCGTCTTGCTACCTCCCACTCGCGTAAATCCCCTTTCCTGAAGCGCGCTTACAAGTAAACGTTGAATCTGTGGTGACATGTCAGCCAGTTCGTTCAGGTACAAGGTACCTCCGTGTGCCTGCTCGAGAACGCCTTCCCGAATTTCGTCGCCCTGTTCGTTACCAAATAAAACTGCTGTAGCGTTATCGTCGCGAATACCGGCTACGACAACATTTACAAACGGTTTGTTGCGTCGAAATGATTTGCTGTGCAGATAACGAGCGAGGGTTTCCCTGCCTGTCCCGGTTTCGCCAATCAACATGGTTTCACTGTCGTCGTCGGCAACCTTGCGCATCCGGTCACGCAACACCTGCATGACCTGGCTTTTTCCAATAGGTTCTACAAGGGTTGGAATCAGCGTGCGGTCTGATCCGAAGCCAGGGGCGAGATGTGACGATTCCAGTGCAAGTTCCACGGTACGCAAAAGTTTCGCCATGGAAAGCGGTTTCTCAATGAAGTCGAAGGCGCCAAGCCGAGTCGCCTCGACCGCGGTGTCGACGGTGCCATGCCCGGACATCATCACCACCGGGCAGGTTGCTGTACCGTCACGGGACCATTCCCGTAGCAAGCTAATTCCGTCTGTATCCGGCATCCAGATATCGAGCAAAACAAGATCTGGATTGCTTTTATTACGTGCTATGCGTGCCGCATTGCCGTCTTCGGCGACAGACACATCGTAGCCTTCCTCCGCGAGTATTTCCTGAACCAGCTCGCGAATATCCGCTTCGTCATCAACAACAAGAATTCGCGGTGATGTCATGACGCGCGCCTTCCACCGCCACGAGTAGCCGACGCATAGCGTTCGAACAATAAGGCAGCATGTGCATCCTCGTTTAGAGGTAGTAAGATGACCAGCCGTGCACCCCCTTCGGACCGATTTTCGGCAAAAACCTTTCCACCGTGTTCTTCGGCTAGTTTTTTGACGATTGCCAGTCCGAGCCCGGTTCCTTTCGATTTACTGGTCACGTAAGGCTCAAACGCATGGCTGAGAAT
>JAZFYH010000120.1:0-2220 GCA_036443475.1 Gammaproteobacteria bacterium
GGATACGGCCTGCGATGCAACGGTCGGATTAGGAATACCCGGGGCGATTTCTCAGGCCACCGGCATCGTCAAGAATGCAAATTCGCAGTGGCTTAACGGCAAGCCTCTCAGTCAAGATATTGTTGCAGTACTGGGGCGGCCAGTTCGAATCGCGAATGATGCCAACTGCCTGGCGCTATCGGAAGCCGTGGATGGCGCTGGAAAGGGCGCCACGACCGTGTTCGGCGTAATAATCGGGACAGGGGTTGGTGGCGGCATCGCCGTGAATGGCAGACCTCTTGAGGGTAGGTCAAGAATCGCCGGAGAATGGGGCCACACACCATTGACTCATTATGACGACGACCCGGCAGCCCCGGACCCCACGTGTTGGTGCGGTCGCAAAAGGTGTATGGAAGCCTATATTTCGGGCCCTGCGTTTTCGCGCGACTATGAAGCGGTCACCGGTATAGAGATGACAGCAGAGTTGATAGTTGAGCGCATGCGAGATGGAGAGAGCGACGCAACGCGGTGTTTTGAGCGATATATTGGGGCGTTGTCCCGCGGTCTGGCCACGGTGATTAATATCCTCGATCCCGATGTAATCGTGCTTGGTGGTGGTATGTCGAAAATCTCTGAGTTGTACGATGCCATTCCAATTTCAATAAGCGACCAGGTATTTACGGACGTTTTTGATACGCCAATAAAGCCAGCGGTTCATGGCGATTCGAGCGGTGTTCGGGGGGCCGCTTGGCTGTGGGAATAAAGCAGGTCCGCAGCGACATTTTCTATAGCTCCGATTTAGACGGAACTTCGATAATGCCGAGGTAAAGTCCCATGTAGTAGGGCAGGAGAAATGCCGTGCCACTCGCCAACTCATTACCCGCACCGCCACTGTCGAGCTGCCATGGATCAGCATTCCAGTTACTCAGGAAACGCTCAGAAACGGGCAGCACCTTACCGTCCACACGTGCACCTCTTCTCTTTATAGGAGGAGCGGTGAAATCGACTCGCTGTAATTCCTGCAAATCCACAATGTCGATGCGATGGCTGTTTTCATGGGCCCAGTTGACGCGATCCAATGGAAAATCCTTCAATGTCAATAAGGAATCTGCAAGCCACCCGGACCAGGGACGCAGTGAGTGCACACCCCATTGATCCTGGTATTCGGCATCACCCGCCACCGCGGCATAAGCAAAATTGAAAAAGGGATTCATTTCCGGTTGTTCGAGCCGCCAATAGAGATGAAACGCGTAACGCAAGCTGTTAACAAGCTCCTCGTTCTGACTCAATCTTAATAGTGTAAAAAAACACATGAAGGCCAGTTCATCGTCAGATTGATTACCGGAACCCACACCGAATTGAATCTTTGGCACAATTGCGTTGATGTCAAAATGATGTTTAGCGATAAGCTGCTGGAGATGTTTTTGATATTTGTCATCTTCTGTGACGTGATGGGCAACTGTGAGGTATGTCAGCAGGCGCATGGAATTCAAACCGCGTTCCACAAACCACTCTGCATTCCCGTTGAGCTCGTCAGGCGCAAATACGCCCCACCGTGTGTGGGTGCCGGTGTGATCAACAAGATTCCAGTCGTGCTCGATCAAATGATCGGTAAGGGATGCAACCACTTCGCGGACAGCTCGGCGTTCGGTTTCGCTGTTGGCAACCAAATCATAAAACAGGGCATAGAAGAAATAATGCCCGTCAAGCTCGTCTGAGCTGGTATCGCTTTTCCAATACCATTGTCCGTCGGCGCTTTTTGGCCAACGCGGCTCATATACTTTCCATTGCGCATCCATTTTCTGGCGGCGCCTGTCTTGTTCGAGTGAACCAATATTCGGATCCGTCGCCTTCGCTGACAGTATTGTGCGCGCGACGTAACCGGCAGGTGCCGAGTGCGTACCGCCCTGGGTTACGCTTTGCAGAAAGCGTAAAGCGTCAAAAGTCTCATTGGCCCGTGTCCGCGTTGCAGGATTCTTTGTTGCAGCATAAGCAAACGCCTGGGCAGCGCCGTACATGCCGGTCCACAAGCCGTCGTTACTACCTGGCTGATGATCGATAGCCGTCTTGTCGCCAGGTGAGACAAGGTAGGATTTTGCTACGTATCCGTAGGGCGTACGCTTGATGTATTGTGCTATTTCCCGCTCATAATGAGCTGCTTTCGCAGCCAGGGTCATCGGCTTGTGGGCAATGTGGGCGACGCCTCCAGCGGTTGCGATCCAGACCCCGCCAGATTCATCC
>JAZFYH010000121.1:0-2771 GCA_036443475.1 Gammaproteobacteria bacterium
AGGTATTTACCTACCATTCAGTGCCAACACGGCTTACTTGAACACCATCCCACCTCACCAGGAACCGCGTTATCCGGGGGATCGCAGTACTGAGACACGTATCGAGGCATTTATTCGTTGGAATGCCATGGCCATGGTGGTGCACGCGAACAAGAAAGATACAGACCTGGGTGGTCATATTGCAACGTATGCGTCTTCCGCAATTCTTTATGAAGTTGGTTTCAACCATTTCTGGCATGCGCCGTCAAAAAACCATGCTGGTGACCTGGTTTACATACAAGGACACTCCTCACCCGGCATTTACGCGCGCTCATTTCTTGAAGGTCGCTTGAGTGAAAGTCAACTGGAACATTTCCGTGAAGATGTTGATCGCGAGGGCGTATCAAGTTATCCGCATCCCTGGTTGATGCCGGACTACTGGCAGTTCCCAACCGTTTCCATGGGGCTTGGTCCGATTACGGCGATTTACCAGGCGCGTTTCATGCGTTACCTGGAAAATCGTGGTCTGGCTAACACCAGTGACCGTCACGTGTGGTGTTTCCTGGGTGACGGTGAAATGGATGAACCCGAATCACTGGGCGCAATCGGTCTCGCGTCGCGCGAGAGACTCGACAATCTCATTTTTGTCATTAACTGTAATCTGCAACGTCTGGACGGACCGGTGCGCGGCAACGGGAAAATCATCCAGGAACTGGAAGCGGATTTTCGGGGCAGTGGCTGGAATGTTATTAAAGTACTGTGGGGATCACGTTGGGATTCATTACTTGCGCAAGATCGCAAGGGAATCTTGCGTGATGTCATGGAAGAATGCGTAGACGGCGAGTACCAAAATTTTAAAGCCAAGGGTGGGGCTTACACGCGCGAACATTTTTTCGGTAAGAATCCTGAGCTCAAGGAAATGGTAGCGCACATGTCGGACGAGGAAATCTGGAGGCTCAATCGCGGTGGCCACGATGCACGCAAAGTGTACGCAGCCTACGAACGTGCGGTAAATGAAGCGGAAGGTCGTCCAACAGTCATTCTTGCCAAGACGGTTAAGGGTTTTGGATTGGGCAAGGCCGCCGAAGGTCAGATGGGCGCACACCAGAAAAAGAAACTGGATGAGGGCGATCTCAAGCATTTTCGCGACCGGTTCAACATTCCGGTAAGTGATGACAAGATTTCCAGCGTTCCGTTTTGTCGACCCGCCGACAACAGCCCGGAAATCAAATACCTTAAAGAAAAACGCGAAGCACTGGGTGGCTATTTGCCGCAACGGCGGCACAAGGTTGACGCACTGGAGATACCACCGCTAAGCACCTTCAAGGCACAACTCGAAGGCACGGGTGAACGCGAAATATCAACCACCATGGCGTTTGTGCGTATGTTGACTGCACTGACGCGCGACAAGAACATCGGCAAGCTGGTTGTACCCATTGTTCCCGACGAAGCACGCACCTTTGGTATGGAAGGTCTGTTCCGCCAATTAGGCATTTATTCATCTGTTGGGCAAAAATATGAACCGCAGGACGCCGATCAGTTGATGTTCTACAAGGAAGACATCAAGGGGCAGATCCTCGAAGAAGGCATCAACGAAGCGGGGGCGATGTCATCCTGGATCGCCGCGGCTACCTCGTACGCCAACCACGATCTGCCAATGATTCCTTTTTATATTTATTACTCCATGTTCGGGTTTCAGCGCATCGGCGACCTCGCCTGGGCGGCCGCCGACATGCAGGCGAGGGGTTTTCTACTGGGTGGCACAGCCGGGCGTACTACCTTGAATGGTGAAGGTCTGCAACACGAAGATGGGCATAGCCATCTCATGGCAGCAACCATTCCTAATTGTATTGCTTACGATCCCACTTACGCCTACGAAGTGGCAGTCATTGTGCACCATGGTTTGCAACATATGTATGTGGAGCGCGACAATGTTTTTTATTATTTGACGCTGATGAACGAAAATTATGCGCACCCGGCCAAGCCGGAGGGCGTGGACGAGAACATCCTCAAGGGCATGTACCTGCTGCGCCAGGGCAGCAAACGAAAATTGCGAGTGCAACTGCTTGGATCCGGCACCATTTTGCGCGAAGTTGAGGCCGCTGCAGAAATTCTGGAAAAGGATTTTGAAATTGCCGCTGATGTTTGGAGTGCGACCAGTTTCAACCAACTACGACGTGACGGTATGTCGGTTAATCGACACAACCTGATGAACCCGGGCAAGAAGACCAGGCTACCTTATGTCACGCAATGTCTGGAAAAAACTACCGGCCCGGTTATTGCCGCGACCGATTACATGCGCAGTTACTCAGACCAGGTGCGCGAATGGGTACCGCGGCGTTACGTGACGCTGGGTACGGACGGTTTTGGTCGTTCCGATTCGCGGGCAAAGTTGCGGCATTTCTTCGAAGTCGATCGTTACCATGTCATCGTAGCCGCGCTCAAGGCGCTGGCTGATGACGGCGAGATCGAGCACAAACAAATTAATGCTGCCATGAAGAAATTCAAACTGGATACCCATCGACCCGATCCGTGGACGGTATAGGCAACCGGCGTGGCGAACGAACTCGAGGTGAAAATTCCAGATATCGGTGATTTCACTGACGTTGAAGTCATTGATGTCCTGGTGTCGCCCGGTGCAAGCGTGGCGGTAGAGGATCCGTTGATCACGCTGGAAACCGATAAAGCCGCCATGGATGTGCCGGCACCGGCTGTGGGTATCGTCAAGTCCGTTGCAGTCAGTAACGGTGACAAGGTCAGTGAAGGCTCTATCATTTGCGTCATTGAAGTTT
>JAZFYH010000122.1:0-4457 GCA_036443475.1 Gammaproteobacteria bacterium
GCCTTGCGTATTAACAGCGCAAGGTTGCAAGACCTGGTTGGATTTGGATATAGACACTCTAGCGACAGAGAAAGATTTCGTTAGCTATAAAATTTCAAAGCGATTGAACAATCCTAAGAATGAAGGACCGGAGCTGTTGCAGGCACAGGATTAATCTGCCTTCCCAAATACACAATATTGATTATTTATCAGTCAAGCAGGGTTATCTGTTCTAACCAGTTTTGTAAAAACTCTTTAGCGCGTTTACTTAAATCCGGGGCATGTCTGTGGCCTTGTGCTCGCAATTGCTGTACTGAACTACCTTCGTTTGTCTGCAGTGCGCGAGCAAACCCTATGTACCAGCGTTCAAGATTTTCAGCTGAAACTTCCGGGTGAAACTGCAGGGCGAGTGCGTTGCTGCCATAAGCGAACGCCTGGTTTTCGCATGTTTTGGACCGCGCGAGATGCACGGCACCAGCTGGTAAATCAAACGTGTCGCTATGCCACTGAAATACCAGGTTGCCATCACCCAGGAAACGTAATGCGGAATCCATGCCGGTGGGTGTCAGGGTTAACGGCAACCACCCCAGTTCGTGCGCCGTGCCAGAATGTAAGGTCGCACCCAGTGCGCGCGCCATCATCTGCGCACCCAGGCAGATGCCAAGCAAAGGCTGTTGTCGTTGTATACGTTTCTCGATAATCCGCAATTCGTCCAATACAAACGGGAAATCATTTTCATCGCAAGCACCAATCGGTCCGCCCAGAAGAATCATTAGATCGGCGTCCACCGCATCAGCAAGATCGTGCACACCGGCGTCCAGGTATCGAATGGAAAATCCGTTCGCAGTAAGTATGGAATCAAAAGCATCCAGATGTTCGAAAAGCATGTGCCTGATGGCAATCACAGTTTTCATGTAGCGTTTCCAGGAATTTGGACATGCCGGATGGTCTGTACCAATATACAGGAACGCTTGGAGGCACGGGCCAGCCGTTACAGGAGCCATACCATGAAATGGTTTGGAAAGAAGGATTACACAGAGTCGTTACCTGCTGATCGACAATGGACGGGTGCAATACTGGTCGGCCTGCTCCTGCTCGCACTTGTTTTATCTGGAGTCAGCTGGTACTGGTCTCAGGAACCCGAAATATTCTGGGTGCAACAGGAATTCGAAGGCAAACCGGTGCCGCGTGGTTTTGCCACAGTTGATACCCTGATACGCGTTACAGAGACACTGCTGGACAAGCCTGGCGGTTATCTCAGCAACGACGTCACACCGCCAACTATTTTCCTGGACAATATCCCTAACTGGGAGTTCGGCGTGGTCGTGCAAGTGCGCGATTTCGCGCGCGTACTGCGCAACGATTTTAGCCGTTCGCAATCGCAGTCCAGAGAGGATACGGATCTCGCCGATGCTGAACCGGCGTTTAACTTTGACCACGATTCCTGGATTTTTCCGCCCACCGAGTCCAAGTACCGCGGTGGCGTTGAGTCCCTGTACGAATACCGAGAACGGCTGGTGGACGGAAGCGGTGACGCGCAGTTTTTCGCGCGCGCCGATAACCTGCGTGAGTGGCTTGCGGTCGTTGAAAAACGGCTGGGCGATCTGTCGCAACGCTTGACCGCCAGTGTCGGCCAGCGGCGCGTGAACATTGATCTCGCCGGCGATCCGGCCGCGGTGTCGACCGGCTCGGAGCAACTTAATATAGTGGTCAAAACTCCGTGGTTGGAAATCGATGACGTATTTTACCAGTCGCGTGGCACAGCCTGGGCGCTGACCCATTTTATGCGCGCAGTGGAATTTGATTTCCGTGACATACTCAAGGACAAGAATGCCCAGGTAAGCTTGCGGCAAGTCATTCGCGAACTGGAAGCAACACAGAAAACTGTCATGAGCCCGATTATTCTCAACGGTAGCGGTTTCGGTCTGTTTGCCAACCACTCGCTGGTGATGGCCTCTTACCTGTCACGCGCCAACGCCGCAATTATTGATCTACGCGAGTTGTTGGGTCAGGGCTAGTCGGTTTCTTTCCAGCGTCTAGCCACCGAGTTAGTCGCCCGCTTCCCGCCAACAATTACATCCAGTTTATTCATCCGCATCCCGCCATCTATTGCGCACAGGTTTAGTCGCCACATTTCCGCAAATATTTATATCGAGGTTATTTGTCCGCGTTTTGCCAATATTTATTTCCGGGCTAGTTTTCGGCATCTCGCCAACGGTTACGTACTGGCTTAAAACCGTAATTAAATTCCAGCGTCATCATGTCCACGCCCGGGTTTTCGTCATTCACGCGGCCGTTCGAAGTGTGCTGGATACGCAGCAGAAAACTGCCCTTGCGCCTCCGACCGAAGTAACCGCCAAAACCGATGTGCGTGGTGAATTGCACGTCCCCGCCTAGGTTCTTGTTGCCAAGCTGCGAGCCTTTCATCAATGTCGGATGTATGCCGTACTCGAAAAACCATAATGATTCCTTGAACCGGCCGATTTCCGGTCTGAAGGATGGCCCAAAAGAAATGAACAGCGAATCGTCGTTGTCTCGAGAAAACTGTCCGACAGCGAAGTCCAGGCTGGCCGGGTAAAAGAACTTGGGTGGCGGATTGTTGCGCCGGAAGGTGACGGTAAAAGCCTGTTGGGTCATGCCGCTGAACTTGCTGATGGTTTTGCCGTACCGGACCCCTACCGTATCGAATTCATACGCGGCTTGTGTGTTGCAGGACAGGAAACAGACACAAAAAAATAGGGCAAAGCCCGCGAGCAAACGATTCATGGATTTTCCCGTTCGATGTCGCGGCGCATTCTAGGCCATCCGGCGCCTGGGTGACAGGTCAAAATGCGCGCTATCCCGGGAACGGCAAGGGGGGGAAGGGGTATGCCGTAGTAGGTCCCGGGACAGCAGCGCGGTAAATCGAAGATTGAAAAGTTCCAATTACTAGACCGATCGGTCTAACACAATGTTCCCGAATTTTTGGAATTTACGCCGCTCTCAAGGCATCGAAATAAAAGCGGCAAAAGGCGTCCACAGGCTCCCGATTCTGTTGCAGCTTCATTCGAATCAATGCCCCTTGCCAGCTGCTGACCAGTACGCCCGCCATTTCGAGCGGATCCAGCCAGGGTGAGAGCTCACCCCGGTCCAGCGCGGCTTCGAGTACGCTGGCGATGCGCTGGGTAAAATGCTCAAAATGTGCCTCGATGCGTTCTCGAAAAGCGGCACTTTCGTCGGCCAATTCCTGGCCCAAGTTGCCAAACAGGCAGCCGCCGCGGTAGCGAACCTGATCGTAATCGTCCAGACATTGCTGGAAAAATCCATGCAGACACTCGATCGGTGGCTTTTCCTTCTTGGCCAGGCAGTGATCCAGTTTGGTAAACACCCGTGCGGAGTAGTAATCGATAACCGCCAGACCAAAGGCTTCTTTGCTTTCAAAGTGGTGGTAAAACGAACCCTTGGGAATACCGGTTTCGGTAAGAATTTGCTGAATCCCGGTGTCGTGATAGCCATGGTGCAGCAGCAGCGTCATGCCTTTTTCAAGCAGCTTTTCTCGGGTTGTAACGGGCATACTCAAAAAATAGACCGATCGGTCTAATCTGTCAATGTGAGGCCGAACCGGCTCTCCAGCCGAGCAGCATAATGCGCAAGCTATCGCGCAGTTCTTCGAATAGATCCTGGCGGTACAGCGCATAGTCCGGACCTGCGATCACGCGCTCCACAATGGGAGTTGGACGCATGACATGGCTGAAACCGATCAGCGAAGCATGCACGCGCAGCATAAATCGGGCACCGTCGCCAGGCTTGAAGTGGGCCACGCGTTGATCCAGCCGGCGACCCACCGCGGTAAGATGGTCCAGCAGTCCCGCCCTGAAGGTGCGTGCCCGTTCAAAGTCGATGTTCCGTTCCAGCACGGTATGCAGCATGGAAATCAGGGAGGGCAGCTGGGGGTGATCCGCGAGGGGTTCGACTAGCATATCCACCAGGGTTGTGTCGCCGAGTGGGCCTTCTGCGCCGGATAAAGACTCATGCACAGCATCCAGCCAGCCATTCAACTCTTCTTCACAAAGCACCAGAAACAAGGACTCCTTGGTGGGGAAATACAGGTAAAGAGTGCCCTTGGCGAGACCGGTTTTTTCGGCCAGGTAGGCCATGCTGACCGTTTCATAGCCGTACAGCTCATAGGCTGACAGCGCGGAATGCAGAATTTCGCGGCGGCGTCGAGCTTTTTGTTGACCTCTTATCGCTCTTTTTTGGCCCATCAACGCTCCCTAATGACTACTAGTCATTTATGGATTTTATTTTAGCTGTAATCTAGAAAAAAAACGAAAATTACCGTTCAAGCATGGTCGAGGTACCGTATCGCCAGAACTGTTCGCAAATGTTCATTGATACCCGATCATTACAGCTATGGCGATCATTATCGCGCCAACGACAAACAGCTTGAGCATCAGCGGCGCGATGAAACGAAACCAGCGATCATATGGAATGCCAGC
>JAZFYH010000123.1:0-5933 GCA_036443475.1 Gammaproteobacteria bacterium
GTGGATTTCAATTCGAAATGAGTGCCCGTGCATGCGACTACATTTGTGTTCCTCTGGCAGGTTGGGCAAATAGTGCGCCGCCTCAATCTGGAAAACCTTAAACAATTCCATTACTAGATACCCTTCAATATCTTGAAAAGTTCCATTACAAATCACCCTTCAATTTCTTGAACCAATCCATACTAGAAATCTCTCGCGAAACTGATCAACCAGCCGTCACGTGCGCCGCTCTCCACGCCCAGCGAAAAACTTCCGTCCGCACCCAACGGAAATTCCACTTCCATGAATGCGCCGGCGGCCTTGTCAGCTTCAATGTCACGTCTATTTTGTATATCGCCGCTGATTTCTTCCGAGCCGTCAATTGCATAGCCGACACCGCCAAACAACCACTGCACGCGACCAAAACGCACTCGCGCACCTGCTTTAAGTGTAAGGCTGAAAAAATGGATTTCCACATCCCGCGTGTCATTGCTGTCGCGCAGATCAACGAAATCAAAATAGGCACGCAGCATAGGGGAAAACCGCGCTTGCCGAGAACCGTGCACATCGAAACCAAAACCAATGAAAAAATTATGTGGACTCAGCCCCGACAGCAATGGATTAGCGTTCTGGTCGTAATCGGCGAATCCGCCACGCAAGCCGCCCGACACATGCTCGCCGAAACCTTGCCATCCCTGTGCGCCGACAAATGTCAGCGTGGTGTCGAAAACACGGCCGTCTGAAAAGCGGATGTCCAGGTCATAGCGTTCGATATCCACCGACCAGCGTTCGTATTCATCTTCCTCGTACTCCGCGTTGGCAATCACGGGAATGAGTACCAGTACCGCAAGGAGGAATTGCCAAGCCTTGGTTGTGTAAACAAATCGATTCGTTTGCGATCTCATGCGATGCTTAAACGCTTATTCCTTTCCACTGCCCGCGCAACCAGAGGGTTGAAAAGACACCGGCCTGCGTAACGCGATACAGACCCTGCAATATCCAGATACCCAGCAAACCGTAACCCAGTACGGGTCCTACCAGATATGCCGCGGGTAGGAACAGTAACCATTGCAAGGCGATGGTTACGACCATCACACGGCGGGTATCACCCGCACCAAGCAAACTGTTCATCAGCACCATGCCTAGCGCTTCGAACAACATGGTGATACCCATGATGCGCATCGGCAAGCGGGCAATTTCAATGGTAGCGGGATCGTGCAAAAACCCGGCCAGGATGAGGTCCGGCACCAGCCACATGGGTGTACCGAGCAGTAACATGGCCACTACACCGATTTTTACAACGTCCCAGGCCCATTGTGCCGCATCCGCGGCATCGCCTCGTCCCAGCGCCTGGCCGACCAGTGTGGCCGAAGCGAGTCCGAGCCCGAGACTGGGCAACAATGCCACTAGCATTACATTGACCATCACGTTCGCTGCTGCCAGTTCCGCGGTTCCGACCTGACCGATGATCCAGAACAAGGCGGTTAACCCGGCGGCAAAAAACAATTGCTGGATACCGTTCGGCAACGACAAGCGCACCAACGATACGACTTGTTCACGTGACGGCAGACCGTGCAAGAACCCGTTTTCACGCGCAAAACGGAAACCCAACAGAATATAAATGCTGCTGCCGATGATTGTGCTCAAAGCGGAAGCAATACCGGCACCCGTTGCACCCAGCGCCGGCGCACCGAACTTGCCGAAAATAAGAATGTAATTCAGCACAATGTTTGACGCATGCATGATGACCAGCGTGGACATGTAGAGCCGTGAAAGATCCACGCCGTTCCAGTACCCGCGAAACGCGAAATTCATGCCAATGAATACAATAGCCAGCACGCGTGCCTGCAGGTACGGCACGCCTTGAACAATGACATCCGGATCAGAATTTAAAAATGGGTAAAGCTCCGGCACCAGAAAAAACAACAGCAGTGACCACACCGGCGCGATCAAGACAACCAGCAACAGGCCGGCGTTGAGCGGTAACGCCGTTTGCTGCAAATTGCCCTCGCCCTTGCGACGCGCCGCCATGGCCTGTACGCCGATAGATATTCCAAGAATCAAGGCCTGAAACATGAACAACGCAAAACCACCGATGCCAACGGCAGCCAGCGCGGCGTTGCCAAGAAATCCCACCATTGCGGTGTCAACAAGATTCAGAACATTTTGTGACACCATGCCGCCGATAATGGGCAGCGAAAGATAGGTTATGCGCTTTAGCCGATCCTGCTCTATGCTGTTGATCAGTTTCCTTCCTTCACTCGGCTACGGGCTTAACAAATTTTAATGTCATGCGATCGGATTCACCGATGGCGAGGTACTTGTCCCGGTCCTGATCTTTGAGTCGCAGACTGGGCGGCAGGGTCCAAACGCCTCTGGGATGATCCTTGGTGTCTTTGGGATTGGCATTAACTTCAGTGTGTGCGATAAAGTCAAAACCTGCCTTGGCAGCTAATTCTTTTACTTTGGCTTCTGTTACATATCCGCTTTCTATCATCTGTTGCAGTGATGTGCCCGGCGCAGCGCGGTGTTCAACAATGCCCAACACGCCACCCGGCTTTAATGCTGCATACATGGCAGCAAATACGCCGTCTTCGTATTCACCTTTCAACCAGTTGTGCACATTGCGAAACGTCAGCACCATGTCAGCACTTTCCGCCGGTGCGATTTCCGTACATTCGGGAATAGACAATTCTGTCACCGTCACGCGACCGTACATTTCGGGTTCCGATTCAAAGTGCGTGATCAGTTCCCGGGCCATGTCCTTACGCCATTGTGGTGGCCGCTTGGCATCGATACAGAATCCGGCTGCGTACAACTTGCCTTTTTCACGCAATGCGGGCGCAAGAATTTCCGTGTACCAGCCACGACTGGGCCAAATTTCCACCACCGTCATATCTGCTCGCAAACCCAGGAATTGTAATGTCTCGCGCGGGTGGCGGTAGCGGTCACGTTCCTGGAATGCGGCAGTGCGATGTACGCCATCAATAGCCGCATCCAGAAAACTTGCTGCATTGGCGTGTACACCAACTACAAGTAACAGTAATATGAGAAATCTGCTGTTCATGTTTTCCCTCCTCTTGCGAACCACAGTCCGCAACAATACCGAGGCACGATGGCACGGTCCATCTCACGTGTTTGTGAAAATCCTGAGATAATGCACGCATGAAACACATTGTGCTATTGCTGTTACTTGGCGTCACAGCCGGTTTGTTGGCAGATGACTCGGCATCGTTCGGTCAATGCACTGCTGCACTGCGCGAGCAGGCGAGTGCAGCGGGTATCTCCGTGGCGACGCTTGACCGGGCCTTTGCCGATCTAGAACCGGCTGCCACTATATTGCACAAAGACCGGCGACAGCTGGAATTCGTTTCGTCATTCTGGGATTACCTGGATAAAACGGTAACCCGACGCCGTGTGAATTACGGGCGTGAACTCAAACAGCGTCATGCCAAGCTGCTCAACAGAGTGCACGACCATTTCGGAGTACGCAGCGAGCACATGCTTGCCCTGTGGGGCATGGAAACGAACTATGGCAAGGTGCTGGGTGATCATCCCGTTTTGCAATCACTGGCGACGCTTGCGTGTGACCATCGCCGACCTGCGCTTTTTCGCAAGGAATTTATTTCAGCCCTGAGCATAATCGACCGTGGCTTGATGAAACCGGTAAGACTCAAGGGTTCCTGGGCCGGTGCCATGGGGCAAATCCAATTCCTGCCCTCGGTATACCTCGAGCATGCCCAGGATTTTGATGGCGACGGCGCGCGTGACATCTATGACAGTTTGCCGGATGCGCTGGCTTCCGCCGCCAACTACTTGCGTGCAATCGGTTGGCAGCCGGGTGAACGCTGGGGACGCGAAGTCATTTTGCCGCGCAACTTCGACTGGTCAAAGGCACAGCCTGAGTTACAGCGCACGGTCAAGCAATGGTCCGGCGAAGGCATAGTGACCGCGTTTGGTGAGCCATTACCAGCGGTGGAGTTTCCGGCAAAGCTGCTGCTGCCTGCCGGTCAATTCGGGCCGGCGTTCCTGACTTACCGAAATTTCGAGGTCACGATGCAGTGGAACCGATCTACCTCTTACGCACTCGCCGTGGGGATACTGGCAGATCGCATTGCCGGCAGCGCCGGTCTGGTCACCCCAAAGCCGCGTGGTTTGCGGCGCCTGAAACGTAAACAGGTCATTGAAATCCAGGAACTTCTTAACGCACTCGGTTACGACAGTGGTGCAGCAGACGGAATCATCGGTACACGCACACGAAATGCTGTGCGTGCCTTTCAACTGGCACGCAATTTACCGGCCGATGGCCACCCTGACCTATCCTTGCTTGGAAACTTGCGTAAACAAAATCACGTGGCACACTGACGCATTCCTTGCTCCCGATACCGAACCCCCATGCGCGTACAGACGATAATCACCTTACTCCTGTTGAGTACCTGGCTTGCCGCTTGCACGGAACCTGAACCGGCGTCCGTTGCTTCCGCTGCAAGCATTGATGACACAGCCCGGGAATATGTTCATCTTGCGTTGGAGCTTGGCGAGCACGAAGTCGGGTACATTGACGCCTACATCGGTCCGGCCGAATGGCAGGCAGCTGCAAGCACCAATCCGCGTTCACTGAACGATATTGCGCGTGACGTGGAAATATTGCGCGAAAAGTTGCAGCGGATCAAAAAAACAGACAGCAACACCCAGCGTATCAGCTACTTGAACAAGCAGCTGCTCTCAATGGAAACGCGCGTGGCCATGTTGCAGGGCAAGCAATTCAGTTTCAACGAAGAAACGCGATTGCTTTATGACGCGATAGCGCCACATCATGACAACGCGCATTTTGAAGCAACGCTTGCCGAGATCGGTGCCATCATACCCGGCGATAGTCCACTACATGTGCGCGTCACGAGCTATAAACGGCGATTTGAAATACCGCCCGACAAGTTAAGTGCAATTATCGAAACGGTTGTTGAGGAATGCCGTACGCGCACGCAGCAGTGGATAGTTCTGCCTGAGGGTGAACGCTTTACCATTGAGTACGTGGATGACAAGCCGTGGAGCGGTTATAACTGGTATCAAGGCGCCAATTACAGTCTGTTGCAAATCAACACGGACCTGCCCACCGAGCTTGGCAATGTCGTCAATCTCGGTTGCCACGAGGGCTACCCAGGACATCATGTTTACAACCTGATGCTCGAACAGCGCATGGTCAAACAGAACGGTTGGATGGAATTTTCCGTGCAACCTTTGTTCAGTCCACAAGCATTATTAATGGAAGGCAGCGCAAACTTTGGCACGAGTATGGCATTTCCGGGTGACAGCCAATTGGAGTACGAGCGCGACGTGCTGTTCCCAATGGCGGGACTTGACCCCAATTTGGCGGAACCCTACTTCCGCTTTCAGCAGTTGCAGAAAAAACTGTCCTATGCCAGCAATCACGCTGCGCGCGAGTATCTCGACGGCAGGTGGAGTCGGGAACAAGCCATTGCCTGGCTGGTCGAATATGGCCTGTATACATCCGAGCGTGCGGAAAAACGAATGGATTTCATCGATACCTACCGCGGGTACGTCATTAATTACAATCTCGGCCGCGACATGGTCCGGGATTACGTAGCAAGAATGAGTGAGAGCGAAGCAGAACGGTGGCAGGTGTTCTCGGAACTTCTGGGATCACCCAGCGTACCGTCAGGGCTAGTCGAATAAATCTTAAGGAGAATTAAATGTTTAAACATACTGCTTTGCTGGCACTTTCACTGGTGTTGTTCGCCTGCTCAAACGACGATACAGCCATTTCCGTTGCGGTAACGATTGCGTCTGACAAACCAACTGGAATTGAGCTTGCCAAACGCTATCTCATTGTCGACACGCACATCGATGTGCCTTACCGCATCGAAGAAAACGGCTGGGAGGATGTATCGCAAACCACCGAAGGTGGCGACTTTGATTACCCCCGCGCGGTTGCC
>JAZFYH010000124.1:0-3201 GCA_036443475.1 Gammaproteobacteria bacterium
CACTGGTTGCAGCACTGATCCCGGTAGCCTTTATCGCCATCGTACTGCTTGTTATCCATGAGGCCGGCACCCTGTTGGAAGGCATTGCCGGAATTCTAGTGCTGGCTTTCATGCTCGGACCGAGAAACTTGCATGCCGAGATTGAAGCGTATATAGCGGCTGTGAACGAAGACAACGAGGAAAGAGCCCAACAGATAGCGGACAAGTTATTACATGGTAATGCACCTAAAAAGCATGAGGAGCGTTGTGGAGCTGTGATCCGTGCAGCGTTGATTCAGGCAAATGACCGTGTGTTTGCCGTCGTTTTTTGGTTTGTACTTTTAGGGCCTTTGGGTGCAGTTTTCTTTCGTGGTGCGGAACTCTTGCGTCACAAGCTCGCACGGGAATTTGGGGAAGACAGCGAATTTGCCGATGCCTCGGCGAGACTGCATGGCGTGATGGCCTGGCTTCCGGCGCGGTTGTTGGCGCTCAGCTACGCGTTTGCGGGTAGTTTCGAAGAAGCGCTAGCGGATTGGCGTGCCTATTATGAGGATTGTGCCGGCCGATTTTTCCAGATTAGTAACGACGTGCTGGGTTGCGCTGGCTCAGGGGCTGTACGCTTGGCTATGTCGACCAAGAATACTGAAATGGAATTTCTCCACGCGACCGACAATCTTATTTTTAGATCCGAAGTCCTTTGGCTGTCGATGATCGGCTTGCTGACACTGGTGGGCTGGGTATAGTGCGGATCCTGTTAGCTGGGGTCCTGATTTTTTCTGGATTCCCGGCGTCTGCCAGTGCGGAAAAACTGACTCTCACTGACAGCCACAACCGGGTGTATCAAGCTTCTGTCCCGGTTCAGCGGGTTGTGTCGTTATCTCCCCATATCACAGAGCTTTTTTTTGCCGCTGGCGCCGGTGATCTGTTGGTGGGGGTTGTGGACTTCAGTGATTTTCCCGAAGCCGCGAAACAACTGCCGAGGATAGGCGACGCTTTCCGTGTTGATTTGGAAAAAGTTGCGTTGCTGAAACCTGATCTTGTTGCAGTCTGGGAAAGCGGTACACCTGTGGCACTGCAGGAAAAACTCGTGCAACTGGGGATTCCCATATTCAGTTTTGAAGTTGGGGAACTTGACGGTATTGCCGATGATTTAGAGCGGGTGGGAAGGCTAACCGGCAGAAGAGCAAGCGCAAAATCGGTGGCCAACCATTACCGAAAAGAATTGTCGAAGCTCCGTCTGAACAATCACGATAAGAAAAAACTCAGTTTTTTTTACCAAATATCTGCTCGGCCCCTGTTCACGGTAAACGGCCGGCATTTTATCAGCGAAGTTCTGGAGCTATGCGGAGGTGTCAATATTTTCGATGAACTACAAAGTCTCGCACCGACTGTGGCGATTGAGTCCGTAATCGAGCGAGATCCTCAAGTCATTGTGGCCGGCCGGTTTCCAGGTATGTCCGAGAACCCGCTTGCCCAATGGCAGCGCTTTCCGACCCTCAACGCAGTATCTACGGACAACCTGTATCTCGTGAATGCAGAACTTGTTGCGCGATCAACGCCCCGTATAATTTCAGGCATTACCGAGGCCTGTCAGGTTATGGATGAGGCGCGAAGCAAGATCCTTCAATAGACAACTAGCGCTGATTGCGTTTGCTGTTCCAGAGTACTTCACCTTTTCCACTAATACGCGCGAGCGTTCTCGCCATAACAAACAGTAAGTCTGAAAGCCGATTCAGGTAATGCAGGGACAAGCCATTCACGCTTTCCAGTCCGTCAAGTGTGACAACCCGTCGTTCCGCGCGCCGGCATACTGTCCGTGCAAGATGACAAAATGCGGCGGGCTCGTCGCCACCCGGCAAAATGAACTCCTTGAGCGGGGGAAGATCGCTATTCAGGCTGTCCAGAACCTGCTCAAGTCGCGTGACGGCTTCCTCGCCCAGGCCCTGGTACCCAGGCATGCACAGTTCACCACCGAGTTCGAACAATTCGTGTTGAATGCGTTCAAGTTCGTTGTCAATATTTTGCGGAAGGTCGCACGCACGCACGATACCAAGAACACTATTCAACTCATCCACTGCGCCGTAAGCTTCGACACGCGCTGAATCCTTGCTGACGCGCTTACCGTCACCCAGGCCGGTACTGCCGTCGTCACCAGTACGCGTGTAAATTTTGCTAAGACGGTTACCCATGATTGTCGCCAGAATTATTAGTCTTTCAACATGCTAATTCTAGCGCATCGTGTAATTGAGCGAGACAAATACGCTTCGATCGGGATTATTGAATCCCGCCGCGGTCTGGTAATCACGATCCAGCAGGTTTTCGATTTTCCCGTTAAGACTCAGTTTGGGATTTATCTGCAGGCGCCCTTGCAGGTTAAGCAGTACATAGCCGGCATTAATGATTTGGGAAAACGGTGAATCCTTGCGCTCATCGGTCGCTAACAGATTCAGACTGATTTCATGCCGTCCGAACAAGCGCGATATGGAACTAGAAAGACTTCGGTCTGCACGCCTGGGCAACGGGGCCCCGGTTTGTTCGTCTTCGGTTTCCTGCAGAATGACCTCACTCGAATAGCGCCAATTACCTTTCACAAGGTCATGGCGTAACTCTATTCCGCGAATGCTGGCTTTTTCGATGTTCTGGGCGGTCGAGGGAAACTGGCTGAAATCGATGGTAATCAGGTCGTCAATTTGGGTATCAAAAATACTGACAGTCAGGTTCTGGTTTGAAGAAAGCCGCCAACGCAAACCAATTTCCAGATTACGCGCAGTTTCTGAGCGCAAATTCGGATTACCGCCGAATCCAAACCGGTCCGTACTGTCTGGCGCGCGAAAAGCCGTTCCTGCTGCGGCGGTCAGCTTCAATTTTTCTGACAGGTCGTAGCCGTAGTCAATATTCCACGTGGTCTCCGACCCAGCGGTTTCATGATCGGTATAGCGCGTGGCCAGAACCAATTGGTGCGCATTAAAATTCATAACATCTTGAACATAAACTGCATCTACGTCGGTGGACACATCAAACGCCGTACCAAACGACAGCGATTCCGTGTCTTCACGTGAAATATACAGTCCAGCGGTCAACAAGTTCGTAGCATTAAGACGCAAATTATTCTGCCAGTCTAAAGCGTTTCGCTGTGTGGTGACAAAATCGAATTCTCCAAGGAAATTAACTTGGTTCTGATCAATGTCATCTTCCATGTGCGACAGGCTAATATTTGATTCC